>SKGK01000215.1 GCA_007117465.1 Clostridia bacterium
ATATGGAAATTTTCAACGCCAGCAATTATTGCAATGGTTACCAATGCATTATATAATTTAGTAGATACTGCTGTTGTAGGAAGAGGGGTAGGGACACTTGCTATTGCAGGTTTAGCTATTAGTTTTCCCATTCAAATGATTGCACTTGCCATTGGACAAACAGTGGGTATTGGAGCGGCTTCTATCGTATCACGTAATTTAGGGGCAGGGGATAATGAAAAAGCTTATAAGACCGCAGGAAATTCATTTGCAACTGCACTGATATTAGGGATTATATTGGGTGGTTTAGGTTTGATTTTTATAGATCCGATTCTTTTATTATTTGGTGCAACGGAAAATATTTTACCTTATGCAAGAGAATATATGCAGGTCATTTTTATAGGGTTTCCATTTTTTTCATTTACTGTATCGTGTAATAATATTGCAAGAGCAGAAGGCAGCCCAATGGTAGCGATGATTAGTATGATGCTAGGTGCAGTATTAAATATGATATTAGACCCTATTTTTGTATTTGTGCTTAATCTCGGTATAAGCGGGGCAGCATTTGCTACAATTGCTTCGCAGATAGCAAGTTTTTGTTTTTTAGCATATTATTTTACAAGTGGGAAAAGTAGACTGCATATCAAGCTTAGTCATTTGGTTTTAGATATACGAATTTTGATAGAAACAATAACGGTGGGAAGTGCTTCGTTTGTTAGGCAAGCTGCAGGGAGTATACTGGCGATTGTACTTAACAACACACTGCGTGTATATGGTGGAGATTTATATATTGCGATTTTTGGTGTTGTCAATCGCGTTATGATGTTTATGTTTATGCCGATGTTTGGGATAGTACAAGGTGTGCAACCAATAATAGGTTTTAATTATGGGGCGAAGAAGATGTTACGTGTAAAAGAATCATTATATAAATCATGTGCAATTATCACGGTTATGCTAGCAGTATCTTGGGCGATACTTCAAGTGTTTCCTAGCGTTATAATTCATATTTTTAGTGATGATGTAGAGCTTATTGAAAAAGGAATTCCCATAATGCGACTCATACTAATGGCGATTCCTATTTTAGGGATACAAATTGTCGGTGCTACTTATTTTCAAGCAATTGGAAAGGCTTTGCCCTCAATGCTTTTATCAATGTCTAGACAAATTATATTTTTTGTGCCGCTGGTGCTTACGCTTCCTTTATTTTTAGGATTGTTAGGTATATGGATTGCATTTCCTATTGCAGATATACTTTCAACTGTCATTACACTTTTTTGGCTTGCAAAAGAAATAAAGAGACTGCAAATTAACGATATGGCGTGTAGTGAATAAGTGAGAGTTAAAAATGAATCTAAATTGAGGAGGTTGAAACATGAGATTTTTAAAGAGGTCGAGTAAATTAGATAATGTGTGTTATGATATTCGAGGTCCTGTGGTAAGTGAGGCACAGCGTTTAGAAGAAGAGGGATTTAAGATTACAAAACTAAATATTGGTAATCCTGCGCCGTTTGGGTTTGATGCGCCTGATGAGATTATACATGATGTGATTATGAACTTAAATAATGCACAAGGATATTGTGAATCAAAAGGGGTTTTCGCTGCTAGAAAGGCAATTATGCAGTATTGCCAGCAAAAGCGCATCAAAGGGGTACAAATGGAAGACATTTTTACTGGAAATGGTGTAAGTGAAATGATTGTGATGGCAATGCAGGCGCTTTTAGATAATGGCGATGAAATTTTAGTACCTGCACCAGATTATCCGTTGTGGACTGCAGCAGTAAATTTATCAGGTGGAAGACCTGTACACTATATGTGCGATGAAAAAGCAGATTGGTATCCGGATATTGAGGATATAGAGAAGAAAATTACCGCGAATACCAAAGGGATTGTGATTATTAATCCGAACAATCCGACAGGGGCAGTATATCCCAAAGAAATAGTTCAAAAAATTGTAGATGTTGCGGTTAAACATCAGTTAATTCTTTTTAATGATGAAATTTATGATAAGATTTTATATGACGGTGAGAAGCATATATCAGCAGCAACATTATCAGATGAGATTCTTTGTATCACCATGAATGGATTATCTAAGTCACATCGCATAGCAGGTTTTAGAGCTGGCTGGATGGTGATTAGTGGTAATAAATCGGGAGCAGAAGGGTACTTAGAAGGACTCAATATGCTAGCAGGAATGCGCCTTTGCAGCAATGTTCCTGCGCAGCATGCAATACAAACGGCACTTGGAGGCTATCAAAGCATTAATGAATACATTGTGCCAGGAGGGCGTTTGTATGAACAAAGAGAATGCTGTTATCAGATGCTCAATGATATTCCTGGGATTAGCTGCACCAAACCTAAAGGGGCATTTTATGTATTCCCGAAAATTGATATAAAAAAATTTAATATAACAGATGATCGCCAATTTGTATTAGATTTATTGTTACAAAAAAAGATTTTGATTGTACAAGGAACGGGATTTAACTGGCCAAATCCAGATCATTTTAGAATTGTATTTTTACCACCTGTACAAGAGCTTAAGCCAGCAATCGAAGAACTCGCGGATTTCTTAGCGCGGTATAAGCAGTAGTAATAAGGTTGTAATGCTATGGAAAAGAATATGCTATAGAAATTTAGTATTATAAAGATCAGACAGCATGGTATAAGTTAGAGGTTGAATAAAAAAAGCGCAATTGCGTTTTTTTTAAACGTATTGTCAACCATATAAAAATCCTAGTTGACAATTTAGTTTTCTTGAAGCATAGGAATTTATAAAAATCCAGATTTTTGGAAATTCCTATGCTGGGGATTGCAAAGGGGATTCCCCTTGCTGGTTTAGAGGGGGTGCTCAGACTGCGATAGCAGTCGTCGAAGGGGG
>SKGK01000178.1 GCA_007117465.1 Clostridia bacterium
CTGCATCAATCCCGTGATTGTACGCATCAATAGGCTTCTTTAATATCGTTCCGTTGCGGTCTTTATCCCATGTGTAGTTCCTTAACTCCTTAATTAAATTAACGCTTGATGAAGTTACAAGCAAGTCCACACTTTGCAGCGATTGTATTCCATGCATTACACTCCCTGCCCCTTTTTCTGCACCCATTACCGCTATGCCATAGCTTTGTAATTCTGCTATACTTTTTGGTTCGGCACTATCAGCAACAAAGTAACCGCCCAATCCCTTGCAAATATTAAACAGTTCCCTATTGCTCATTCCCTTCTGATATAGTGCCTCGTGCAATATAAAGGTGTTATCCAACTTGTATAGGCTTATTATTGTGGAGGGGTCATTGGTGTACCCAAAATCTATTCCATGCCCTAATAACCGTGCTTCTTTGGGTATATTGTCGATTTGTTTCCAATTGTTGAAAATAACGCTATCTAATTGCCCTAACTGCCCTAATCCATATACCCTCCACCAATTACGCCAGTAGTCACTTGTTTCTGCTTTGTCCCTTGCTTTTTCTATTTCCTTGACAATGGCAGGGTCTAAAGCCTCATTATCTTTGTAGGTTAATATTATCATCTCTGCATCGGGGTCTGCAATCAAATGCTCATCAACCCAAAATGTAGTTGTTGGGTTGTAATCTAAATAAATAAATTCTTTGGTCCTTATAGCTAATTGTTTATAGGCTTCAAAGTCTACATTGTTGCACTCATTAATAAATAATACATCACGCCTTGCACCTCTTAACTTTGCTGCATTATCTGCACTAAAAAATTCTATGATTGTGCCATTGTAGAATGTATAAGTCAGGGAGGATTTGTTAAATGCATCAGGATTATAATTGTCACTTAAATCCATTATTTTTATGAAATCCCTTAATGCTCCTCTTCTAATATGCGGTATCGTTTCAGCCACTATACTAACAACCTTATTGCTATTAGTAGTAGCGTATTCAATTAAGAAAGGGATTATAGAAAATGTCTTAGAAGCCGATGTGCCACCCCTTACAATTCTAATCCTTTTCCTTAACTGTACTATCTTCTCCTGTGCCGTTGTCTTTATCAACATTTAATTTAATCCCTCCAAATATAGGTCGTTCTTGAAATGTGCTGTCAATCTCTTGTTTAGGCTGCCCATACACCCTGCTCAATAATGTTTCAAGCGAGTATAGCGTTCCCTTTTCTAAACTCTTTCTCATTGCATTTGCTACTGTCTTTTCCAATATAGTAGCGTTTTTATTCTCCCAAACTTCTTTTAACTCCTCCATAGTCATTGCCATCATTGCCTGTATGGCATCGTTAATTTCAGACTTCTTATAGCCTATCTCTTTAAGTTGCGATACATACTTACGAGGTCTCCCATTAGGGTTTCCGCTTTGTCCTTTTTCGAAGGGTTTTAAGTTAGATAAATCAGGGTTTGGATTCATTGTTTATTCTCTGTTTTATTTTTCGTTTTCTTCTTTCAGATAACTTAAATCTAATTCAGGATAATTATCTTTTATTTTATTAGGGTTTCCTTTATAGAATACTAATACATTTTGATGCACTTTGCCAACTTTCCTAGTTTTCATATACCCGTTTGCTCCAATTGCTTTTGCTCCAATTGCATTTACTAAAATCATTTCGTTGTATAATTTTAATTCACATTGCAAAAAAGCATTAATTGTATCACTAACAAAATTATGATAAAACCCCTTGGTATCTCTTACATCCCCAACTACAAAAACCGCAAACCTATCTTCTTTTAACAAGGCACATGATTTTCGTATTATTTCACGATATACACTAATAAAATCTTTGTAAGGCATATTGCTTATATCTTCTTTAAGATCGCTATAAACTTCTAAATCTGCGTATGGGGGGCATGAAAATATTAAGTCGGCATTATATCCATTGGCAATAATGTCTATGTTTAAACTATCTCCGCTTGTCCATGAAGGATATAATTCGGACTCTTTTAAAACTTCTTTTGCATTAATTCTATTTGCTACTATCTGTTCAGTTCTTAAGTCATTGCCAAGATACTCAAAACCTAATTTTGAAGCAACTATCCCTCGAACAGAGCCACCAGCAAATGGGTCTAATATTTTTCCTTTAGGAATATTAAACCACTGATAAGCTAATTCACAAACTACTGGGTCAAAAATAGATATTCCCGTTTTTTGACCTGCCCAAGCTAAATCTTCTGCCATTTTTGAAAATTTAATACTTTGTGAGTCTCTCCCTAATTCACTTTCAATACCGAGTGAAAGCCAATACCTTTTTCTATCCTGCCATTCTCCCCCTCTTGTATCAAGGACAGAAAACGGAGGTATAATAAACCTATCAGAAAGCTTTATTTTTTTTGGTGCTTCTTCTCCCTCTTCTTTTCCCCAATCCGCTGATATATCCAACCCCCACTCCTTCAACTGCTCACTATCCCATTCGTTCGCTAACATATCCCAATCCCATTCACCACCGCTTACATTGTCTTTGATAATAAACTGCCTTTGCTCCTCCTCTGTTAGTTCGCTTGCTTTGATTACAGGTACTTCTTTTAGCCCTGCCGCCTTGCATGCCTTTAACCTCATATTGCCGCCCAAAACTATCATATCGTCATTGACTACAATAGGTCGTATCTCCAACATCTTTGGAAACTCTTTTATTGAGCGTACCAACTTCTCAAACTTATCATCTTTGATTACTCTCGGATTGTTTGGGTTTGGTTTTATTTCTGATATAGGTGTGTTTTGCAGCTGCATTCCTTTAGGTCGTGCCATAATTAAGGTAAATATTTAGTAATCAAAACCATTACTGAAAAAAATATTGCACCGCTTCCAATC
>SKGK01000144.1 GCA_007117465.1 Clostridia bacterium
ACGACAGCATCACCTACGTTGAACATTACTATCTCCTATATATAGAACCAAATGACGTAAGCCCATACAACACAATAGAGAAGGGCTATAATGAATATTGTCTTTTCTACCTTGTCCATTATAATTTCTTCATCTCCATTTTCAATGGCCTTGCCCTCATTCCTATCATCGACAACCCCGAAGGGTTGTCTAGGTCGGGCTAAAAGCCCTATGAAGAGGGGCCTAAGCCCCTCCATGTTCAGTTTGATTGAAGCTTAAGCCGATGCAGCATCATAGCTACAATGGTCTTATGTTCCTTAACTGCATTGACCAGCTTACCATTTACATAAGCACCAGTGGAAGTGAGTTTGATTTTCATGTCAGTCTCCATAAGAAAAAAGGGGCAAGCCTAAGCTCACCCCTATGTTACGTTAATGTATAAAAGACAGCCTATATTAGAAGGCAATCTCTTTCTCTTTACGCGCTTCAATACGCTTTTCAATGTCTTGCATCACTTGCGTCAATTCGGCTTTCAAGTCCTGATTCTCTTTCACCTTATTAGTGATGTATTTATACACCACTTCAAGGGCTTCAAGGGCAGACTTATCACCCTTGTCTTTCTCGGGCTTGCCGATAGTGGCATTCACCTCTTTCAGGAAGTCAGCAGAACGGAATGACTTTCCATTCTCAATAGCATTGCGGACAATGCCATAGCCATTACGTGTTTGAAGGTCAAAACCGTTACCTTCCCACCCCTTGACAAGGCGAAAACCAAATTCAGTTTTCTTATCGGCCTTACTGGAAATGTTTTCAGGACCGAATGCAGCTTTGACAATCTTGAACAAACTTGCTTTCTCTTTACCTGACAAGGCAAGGAACCGTGCAAGAGGAGTCCAGTCCCCATGTTCTGCAAAATGCTGCATGGTTTCATCCAGCATGATAAGACCTTTCTGACCAGCTTTATGCTGTGTAGTCCAGAATGTCTTGATGTTTTTATTGAGTTGTTTCACGTCCATGTTATTCACCCTTAAGCTATGTTAATGGAACGATGCTAAGACAGCATCAATAGATGCACCTATAACAGATGCACCTAGAGTTATTGTCTTACACATACTGGACAATACGAAACTTACCAGCCTTACCATACATAGCCCATGCCTCATGAGTGGCTTCTACCCTAGTCTTAAACAGACCAAAGTAGCTACCACGATGTTCAATAGTCCAGCCTGTGCAAGGCGTTCCAGTAGATGCGGTGTGAGGCCAATTCATAGCATTCCCTTTCTTGCTAACACATAAAGCAACACTAGCCTGCCCTACACATACAAGTGTAAAGGGGTTGGCCCCTCTTAGACGCTAGTGTTGCCTATCTATTAGCATGACTTACCATCTAGGCTAATAGTACAGTTGGGCATACACCGCTGCACTAATAGCCATTTGACTTGCCTTACATATGTTCCGTCGGGTTCATACTTGGAGCAAGCGATAGCTAGTCGCATATCACTATTGAATCGCCTTTCAGTATATACCAGCCCTTACAAGGGATTATCCCAGCATATGCCTATCGCTATCAATAGGGGAGGGAAAGCTTACCCTGCCACTAGGCTTAGTCGGGGCGAATTACTTCGTGAGTGACATTACTGCCACAACCCCATAGATCAGACCTAACACCACTCAAGACTAGCACAAAGATTGCGCCTACCCCTCATGGCAAAGATCAAATGACCTACGCCGTTTCTAAAAACAACTCACTACATACTAGCGCTTCACTAGAAAGATACTAACATTGACACATTACCGTGTCAACACCTTTTTTGACTTGCGGACAATAGTGACATTATCACCACATCCAGCCCATGCCTTGCCCTTAAATGCACTAGCATTCTTGTTAGGCTTAACATATAAAGGCTTGCCCTTATTAGGATCAATAGGCGAGACATTATCGAACTCACCATATTGATTGCCTTCATTAACACGCAATCTTGACGTGTAATTAGGTCCATCCGTACTTGACCTACAAGGCCCACCACAAAGGATAGTATCCTTATCGTCAAATGTCAAGACAGGCTTTTCTTGGTTAGGATTCAGGCACACATTATGCGGCCCAAACCCTTTACCAGAAATATAGCCCTTAGATACACCACTTGGCATAACTAAGCCCTTTCCAGTTAGCGCAATAGCGCAAGTTTCTTATTCAACAAGATACACGTTACAAGATTATTTCCGCTATGTCAAGTCACAACTTGCGCCTATTCAACACAGATCATCTTGTTTCGTAGGGTTATACTAAACCAAACTAAAACCATTGTCAACACATGTTAGCATTGGATTGCCGCTAACTAGCTCTTATTATCAAAAGGACTCTGGAAACATTCCCTTAGGCGTTGCCTTGTCGCTTTCGATGATTTGTTATCCCATATCCCAAACCATAACACAAGAAAAAAATTATCCTATTGAATACACAAGGAAAATTCCATTCCGTTCCTGATTCGTAAATGATTCGTTCCTATTACGTTCTGATATAGCCTTTCACTTTCTTGTATTCATATCTTTGAATGTTCTTTCTTGATTGGATAGGCTCGCGCGTTCTATATTATATAAAGATACATGCAAGAAATCAGATATACGAATTATTGAATGATTTATGGGAAACACATGCAAATATTTTGATATTCTAGTATTGAGATGTTTTTATAAATCATCCCCTGTTTTCATCACCTAAACTAAACGGTTTAGTTTACCTTAGAATCATTCTAATTTATATATCTAAATACTTGAATTTATTACATATTCTCACATTCATATATGTAAGGGGTAGGCGGGTGGCC
>SKGK01000133.1 GCA_007117465.1 Clostridia bacterium
AAGCAGCATCTACTGTTTGAGCGTTAGCGAGTTTGATGCAGCCCGTAGCAAGTTTATAGGCTCTTAGCCTTGTAGAAAAGTGATTGGAATAATATTCTTCAAATAAATTTTATGCACCCATAAAAAGAGCGTGACAAAATATTTGTCGGCTCTTTTTTTTTGTTGCGTAGGAGCGCATAAAATTTTTTCATTAATTTAAGTTCTAAAATGCACTTATAATGCAGTATTATGGAAAACAAAGTCCATGAAAAAATATATATTAAAAACGAGAAACGCAGCGTAATTTTTTTAAGTTAAAGCAGGAATTTTGCTGTTTTTGTAGAATATATAATATATAGAAAACTATTCATACAAGGATATAATAAGCATATACAATCACTAGACTAAGTCACATTTTTCAGATAATATACGCATAAATCTCATTTTAATAGCTCATCGTGTAATAAACATGAAATCGTACTGTATATAATACTAGTAACATCGTATAGATGTATCATAAAATTCCTTTATTTTGCAAAAATAAAAATTCATGCATATTCCCAAAATTCTAAAATATATATAAAAATATTAAACATTATAATGTTATTAAATACTTAAGTGCTGGTTTTTTGAAAGCACTAAATTTTATTTAGGAGGTGTTTAACGTGTCTATAGCTCTAGAACAATGTAAGTGCAAAGAAATGAGTGAAGCGGAAAAATATTTGTTATTAAAGGAGGTTATTGCCGAGTATCAAAAGCAGGAAAGTAATCTTATTCAAATCCTTCACATGGCACAGGCGATCTTTGGGTTTTTACCCGTAGAAGTACAACGATATATTGCAGAGCAAATGGATATGCCTGTTTCAAAAGTAAGTGGTGTAGTTAGTTTTTATTCTTTTTTCTCAACGCAGCCAAAAGGAGAATATGTAATACATGTATGCCTAGGTACTGCTTGTTATGTAAGAGGTGGTAAAAAAATTCTAGAACGGTTAAAAGAAGTATTAGGAATAGAGGCAGGAGAAACCACAAAAGATTTAAAATTTTCTCTTGAAGTAATGCGCTGTATAGGGGCCTGTGGATTAGCACCAGCAATTAGTATTAATGACAAGGTATATAAGCAGGTGAATTCAGATAAGCTGGAAAAAATACTTGGCGATTATCAATAGGAGGTGAGTGATGCATATGGATAAATCGATAATTAGTAAGATCAAAACGATTGAAGATTTGCATACGTATAAAGAGCGATTTATCACCAAACAAAAAAGTTACCAATATATCATTCGGATTTGTTCAGGCGCAGGGTGTGTGTCATCAGCTTGTGGAAAAGTAATTGAGGCACTTATAGCGGCGCTTGAAGAAAAAGAGCTGCGTGATACGGTAAAAATTAATCGGACGGGCTGTATTGGGACATGTGATGTTGGACCTACAATGATTATTGAACCAGAGGGAGTCTTTTATTGTAATTTAACACCTAAAGATATGAAACAAGTTGTAGAAAAACACTTAAAACAAAAAGTATTAATAGAGGATTTATGTTATGTAGACAAAGCGACACAAAAAAAGATTCCCTATTTAAAAGATATTGGTTTTTTTAAAAAACAAAACAAAATTGTACTAAAAAATTGTGGGAAAATTGATTATGCAAGTATAGATGAGTTTATAGCTAATGATGGTTATATGGCGATTGCAAGAGCATTAAAAGAGATGTCTCCTGAAAAGGTAATTGCACAAGTGAAAGAATCGGGTTTAAGAGGAAGAGGCGGTGGCGGATTCCCAACGGGTGTTAAGTGGGAGTTTGCTAAAAAGGCACAGGGAGATATCAAATACATTATTTGTAATGCAGATGAAGGAGACCCAGGCGCATTTATGGATCGTAGCTTGCTAGAGGGAGATCCACACCTTATCATTGAAGGCATGATGATTGCGGGGTATGCAGTGGGTGCTTCAAGGGGATATGTATATGTAAGAGCAGAATATCCTCTAGCAGTAGAAAGACTAGAGATGGCAATTAAAGATACAAGATCCAAAAATTTACTAGGAGAAGATATTCTAGAAACAAGCTTTTCATTTGATATTGAAATTCGTATAGGTGCAGGTGCGTTTGTATGTGGAGAAGAAACAGCGCTTATAAACTCCGTAGAGGGACTACGAGGAGAACCTAGACAAAAGCCACCATTTCCAGCGGATAAAGGGCTTTTTCAAAAGCCAACAGTACTTAACAATGTAGAAACGTATGCTAATATAGCGCCGATTATTTTAAACGGTGCTAAGTGGTTTAATGCGATAGGAACGAAAGATAGTACAGGGACAAAAGTATTTGCATTAGCAGGTGATATTAATAATACAGGTATTATCGAGGTGCCGATGGGCATTACACTCGGGGAGGTGCTTTTTGATGTAGGGGGAGGCGTGCCCAAAGGAAAAGCATTTAAAGTGGCCCAGACAGGAGGACCTTCGGGTGGATGTCTTACAAGAGAATACTTAAATACACCGATAGATTATGATTCGTTAGTCTCATTAGGGGCAATTATGGGTTCGGGTGGTCTTATTTGCATGGATGAAGATACCTGTATGGTAGATATGGCAAGGTTTTTCATGGATTTTGTGCAAGAAGAATCGTGCGGTAAATGTGTGGCGTGCCGATTAGGCACCAAAAGAATGCTAGAAGTCTTAGAGCGGATTACGCAAGGATATGGAAAAGAAGGCGATGTAGAACTTTTAATAGAATTAGGGGAGACCATTAAAGATACGGCGCTTTGTGGACTAGGACAGACGGCACCAAATCCTGTGCTCAGCACGATTTCATATTTTCGTAA
>SKGK01000048.1 GCA_007117465.1 Clostridia bacterium
GTGTAATGGTAGCACGAGTGACTCTGACTCACTTTGTGAGGGTTCAAGTCCTTCTTCCGCAGCCAAAGTCGTTGATGCTTTATGTGTTAACGGCTTTTGTTTTTATCACTGGCTTGACATATTCAAAGATAGTTAATATAATTTTGTTAAAGATTAAATCGGACTGATGATATATACCTATTATGACTGTATGCTTTTATATGAAAGGCATAAAAATACACAAATACTTATACAAGAGGTGAAACGATGAAAGTAATATTTTGTGGTGGAGCGGGTGAAGTAGGAGCAAGTTGTTATTTGCTACAAGTAAGAGGCAAGAATATTTTACTAGACTGTGGCATACGCATGAAAACTGCTAAAGATGCACTGCCTGACTTTAGAAGAATCCAAGAACTAGGAGGGATTGATGCAGTAGTAATCAGTCACGCACATCTTGACCATACTGGCTCTTTACCGATTATTAGCCGCGAATATCCAAATGCCAAGATTTATATGACGCATGCAACCAAAGACTTAATTCGTGTGCTGTTATACGATAGTCTTAAGATTATGAACCAACAGGAAGCGGAGATACCGATTTACGCGGAAAAACATGTGCTGGATATGATGAGTCGTATTGTATGTTATTCTCCCCAATTTCGCTTTCAGCTTTTTGATGGGCAAGATATATATATTACTTTTTATCATGCAGGACATATCGCAGGGGCTGCACTTGTTTATATTCAAAGTGAGGAAGGTACTTTTTTCTATACCGGAGATGTATCCATTGCAAAACAACAGACGGTTAATGGTGCAGCTATTCCCAAATTAAGACCAGATGTGGCGATTATGGAATCTACCTATGGTGATAAATTGCATGCTAATCGCCAAATAGAAGAAGAAAGGCTCGTGCAAGTTGTTAGAGAAGTTGTAGCGGCAGGAGGTAAAATTCTCATTCCTGCTTTTGCGCTTGGGCGTGCACAGGAGATTATTTTACTACTTAAAAAAGCCATTCATAAAAAACAGTTACCACAGGTACCAATATATGTAGATGGTATGGTAAAAGACATTAATCGGGTGTATAAGCTTAATCCCAATTACCTTACTAATCAATTGGCCAAAAAAGTTTTTAAAGGAAACGATATTTTTTATGATGATGATGTAATGCCTGTTACTAATCAAGAGATGCGCGAGCAAATTGTAAAAGAGGACAAGGCACTGTGTGTGATATCAAGCTCAGGAATGCTTACGGGAGGGCCTAGTGCATATTATGCTGAAAAATTTGCAAGTAGCGAAAAGCATTTTATTGCCATCACAGGATATCAGGATGAAGAAGCACCTGGTAGACATATATTAGAATTATTAGAAAATGAGCAAACAGACAAAACCATTACCATTAAAGAAAAGACAATACCGCTAAAATGTAAGATGGGCAAATATGGGTTATCCGCACATGGTGATAAAGGAGAGCTACAGGGTATTATTCAAAAACTCACCCCTAAAAAGCTATTTTTGGTACATGGAGATCCTAGCATTATTAAGCAGCTAGCGAAAGAATTGCAACAAGAGGTGCGTTCACATATCTATGTGCCAGCTAATGGGGAAGAGTATGACATTAAAATCAAGACACCTAGAAAGCAGCTTATGTGGGATAAAAATGTATCTAGTATGAATGAGAAAGAGACATTAGACGAAAACAATATAGAGAAGCTTTGGCAGCATATTTATGTAGCTACAGGGTCACAAGTAGCATATTCTGTAGAAGAGCTAGTATATATTTGGACAGGTCAAACAAGCTTCGACGAGGAAGTGATTGAAAAGAGCAGAGCGCTTTTTAACGTTTCAGACCTTTTTGTACCCAATGAAAGAAAATTATTTTTATATCATCCTGTTGAAGAAAAAGAGCTAATGGCATTAAAAGATACTACCATGGAAATGAATGAAATGCTGCATTTTGTAGAGAGGATTTTTCCAGAGGAAGCAGGACTCTATAAAAAAGGTGCAAAGTTTGAAGAAAAAGTATGTATGCTCCATTTTAACTTTCCGCAAAAGGCACAAGAAAAGTATTACACACTAATGGCAGAAATAGAGGAGAAAACAGGATGGAAAGTTCAGATTAATAAAGAGTGCAATTTGGGTGCTGCAGAAGAGTTAATCTATGACCTGATTCCTGGTGATATAAATGTAGAAAAGCTCTCTTACTATAGGGATAAAGGAGCTTTTTTAGTCGTATTAGAGGATGAATTAAAAGATCATGAACAGATAGCAGCGCAGTTTAAAGAACAAAGTGGGCTTGCGTTAAAAATCGAAATGTCAGGGCAAGCAGTACCAACACAAAGTACTGTAATAGCGCCAGTAGATACAACGCATCGTATAGAACAAAATGAAGCGTTTGCGCTTGTAGAGAATTATTTTAAGGATAAACCGCACAAGATTTATAAAAAGAGTAAGAAGGTATTGGGTGGTATGGAGTACATGGAGCTGTCTTTTATTACCCCCCAAATAGGCAATTTATATGTAGATGATATTGAAAAATTACAAAAGCAAACGGGATGGCCAATGGCTATTGGAAAGAACCCTAATCAAAATGAAATGATAAAAGTAGTAAAACAAATATGCAGGGAAGCAAGCATAAGCATGCCAAAAAACCCAAGCATCCATACAAATGAAGGAATAATTAAAATAAAATTAAAAGAAGAGAAAGAGATAGCTTTGAAAGAGAAAATTGAAAATCTGATTATGGGGACTGTCGGGTACGAGGTAGAGATTGGAAAGTAGAAAGTGGAAAGTTGGAAAGGAAAACA
>SKGK01000159.1 GCA_007117465.1 Clostridia bacterium
CCGACATTGCTCCGACTTCCAATGAATTAGCATTTGTCCAGCGCGTTAGATATGCGCAAAGTCCTGTATCTAAAAAATACATGTTGGGCGATTATCATCTGCTAGTTTTTTTAGCATGGTGGTTTTACCAACCTGCCTTGGGCCCGTTATGAGTAAAACAGGAAAGTTCTTACTCATTTTCAAAACCGTTTTTCTAACGCCCTTCTAATATACATATCGTCGCCTCCGTGAGATCTAAAGTATAGCTTTATTATACCCATATGCTAGCTGGTTTTCAATAAGATATATGTAAATTATTTGCTTATTGTCTTTAAATTTCACTCAACATTTGCTGTAATAATTGATTAACCATTTGTGGATTGGCTTTGCCTTTTGTTTGTTTCATGACTTGTCCTACTAAAAAGCCTACTGCTTGTTTTTTACCACTTTTGTAATCTTCCACGGATTTTGGATTGTTATCTAATACCCTTTGTACAATTTGTGTTAATTGGGATGCATCGCTTATTTGTACCAGCCCTTTTTCTTTTACAATTTGCTCAGGGTCTTTGTTTTCTACAAACATGGTATCTAGTACCTTCTTTGCAATCGAACCGCTAATGGTGCCTTTTTCAATCAGCGATAGTAGCTTTGCAATATACTGAGCTGGGAATGGAATCTCTTCTGGTTCCATCTCTTTGTCGTTTAAAATACGCATCAAATCTCCCATCAGCCAGTTAGACACCGTCTTTGCCTGCGCACCTTGTGCGATACATGCATCAAAAAATTCAGCTAATGTGCGAGAAGAAGTAAGCACCTCTGCATCATATTCAGGTAGCTTATATTCACTGATATATCGCTGCTTTCTTGCATTTGGAAGCTCTGGTAGCGTCTTTCTTATGTCTTTTATCCACGCTTCATCAATCACTATTGGCACTAAATCTGGCTCTGGAAAATACCGATAATCATGTGCTTCTTCTTTGCTACGCATTGCATAACCTATGCCTTTTACATCATCCCATCTTCTGGTCTCCTGCTGCACTTTTTCACCTGATGCAATCAGATCCGCTTGTCTTTTGGCTTCATATTCCATTGCTCTCACTGCTGCTTTAAACGAGTTGATGTTTTTCATCTCAGTACGCGTGCCAAATTCTTCCTGTCCTATTGGGCGAATGGAAAGATTGACATCGCATCTTAAAGAGCCTTCTTGCATTTTACAGTCTGACACATCAATATATTGTAAGATGGCTTTTAAAGCCTCTAAAAAAGCCTTCGCTTCTTCTGGACTTCGCATATCTGGCTCTGTTACAATCTCAATTAGGGGCACACCACAGCGGTTGTAGTCTACCAAAGAACCCATCCCCCACTCATCGTGCATCAGCTTGCCTGCATCTTCTTCAATGTGTATCCGTGTAATGCCTATACGCTTTTTCTCTCCTTCTACCTCAATATCAATATACCCATTTTGACAAATCGGCAAATCGTACTGAGATACCTGATATGCCTTTGGTAAGTCGGGGTAAAAATAATTTTTACGGTCTTGTTTTCCAAAAGGCGTAATATTACAGTTGGTTGCTAATCCTGCCTTTATAGCGTAATCTACCACTTTTTTATTAAGTACAGGAAGTACCCCAGGCATGCCTGTGCAAATAGGGCAGCAATGGGTATTTTCTTCCCCACCAAACTTAGTGGTACAATCGCAAAAAATCTTTGTATTTGTAGAAAGTTCTGTATGAACTTCTATTCCAATAACTGTTTCATAGCTCAAAATCTTCACCTCTTTCTAATCACAAATTAGGTCTGTTTTTATTATGCGCTGTATGCTGCTCAAAACTATATGCCGTACGCAATATCATCTGCTCATCAAATCCCTTACCGATAATCTGAAGACCAATGGGTAGCCCCCCATCATCTAGTCCGCATGGCATGACAAGCGCAGGTAATCCTGCAATATTAACGGATACCGTACAAATATCTGCAAGGTACATCTCTAATGGATCACTTGATTTTTCATCTAACTTAAATGCTGTGGTAGGTGTAGTCGGCGTGATAATCACATCATATTTTTCAAATGCCTTATCAAAACTTTGTTTAATTAGCGTTCTTACTTGCTGCGCTTTTTTATAATACGCATCATAATATCCGGAGCTTAGTGCATATGTACCTAACATTATTCTTCTTTTTACTTCTGTGCCAAACCCCTCGCTGCGTGTTTGCATGTATAAGTCTAACAAGTCATTAAACTTCTCCGCTTTATATCCATATTTAACCCCATCATAGCGCGCTAAATTAGAACTAGCTTCAGCAGATGAAATCAAATAGTACGCAGATAGTGCATAGTCATTAAGCGGCAAAGAAAATTCTTCATATTCTGCGCCTAGACTTTTAAACGTTTCTAGTGATTTTAATACTGCATTTTTAACAGACTCACTAATCCCTTCACCAATATATTCTTTTGGCACACCGATTTTCAACCCTTTTATATTATCGGTAAGCGCCTTTGTATAGTCAGGATACACTATATTGGCAGAAGTGGAATCCATCTTATCATATCCACAAATTGCATTAAGCACCAACGCACAATCGGCTACATCTTTCGTAAATGGACCGATTTGGTCAAGAGAAGAAGCAAAAGCGACTAGTCCATATCTTGATACCGCACCATAGGTCGGTTTCATACCTACAACTCCGCAAAAAGCCGCCGGCTGACGAATAGATCCTCCTGTATCAGACCCTAGCGCATATACCGCTTCATCTGCTGCGACTACTGCCGCCGAACCACCACTTGAACCACCTGGAACAAGTGTAATGTCGTATGGATTTTTAGTCTTTTTAAAATAAGAATTTTCCGTAGAGGAACCCATCGCAAATTCATCCATATTTGCTTTTCCTAAAAGCACTGCATCTTGCTTAGCTAACTTCGCTGCAACAGTAGCGTTATACGGAGGTTTAAAATTATATAACATTTTAGAAGCACAGGTAGTTAAGATATCTTCTGTACAAATGTTATCTTTAAGCACCATCGGAATACCTGCAATATCACTTAGCTTTTCACCTGCCGCAATTTTATTATCAACCGCCTTTGCCTGTCTAATTGCTTCCTCTTCTAAAAGGGTAATATATCCTTGCACTTTATCTTCCACTTGCGCGACTCTTTCTAATACTGATCGTGTAATTTCCTCTGAACTTACTTGTTTTTGTCTAAGTGCATTTTTAAGTTCATGCAACGTTAACGCATATAATGCCAATGTCTATCACTCTCCTTTTTCTTATTATATGTTGTTTGTTACTACTCAGTTGGATATGGGTTGCCTCCATGCTAAGTCGTCTGCATCAATTCCGATCCATGGTCAGTGATGCCTGAAATTGACGTCCTGTCAATTTTACGACTTAACATGGGTGCATAAAATTTATTTGAAGAATATTCTGGAAGGAACGTTGTGGAAAGGGGTAGAGCCTATTAACGCAGCGAAGGAGAAGCAGCATATACTGTTTGAGCGTTAGCGAGTTTGATGCAGCCCGTAGCAAGTTTATAGGCTCTTAGCCTTGTAGAAAAGTGATTGGAATAATATTCTTCAAATAAATTTTATGCACCCACTTAACATTCCGACAATCCCTTATTCCCCTAAGTAGTAACGCTTATTCTACAATTTTAGGTACTTTAAAACACCCATCCTCTTTAGCAGGTGCATTTTGTAATATTTTTTCTCGATCAAAAGAAGGCTTAATCACATCTTCACGAAAAACATTTTGAATAGGAATAACATGGGCTGTGGGCATTACCCCTTCTGTATCTAATTCATTTAGCTTGTCGGCAAAAGCGATGATATCTTCCATCTCACGTGTAAATCGTTCTTTTTCTTCCTCTGATAAGTTTAATCGAGCAAGACTCGCAACGTGCTCTACTTGCTCTTTTGTAATCTTCATTTAATCTCACATCCTTTAAAAAGTGTTTTCAAATTCAACCTTTACTTATTATCTCTATTTTTGACCTGTACTTTTGGGTACAAACGGAATGATCTTACTTGCAAGACTTGCAACAGGCATGGTTTGAAGCCATACTTTGCCAGGACCCGTTAACTTGGTAAGAAAGAGTCCTTCCCCACCAAATACAATATTTCGAAATCCTTTTACACGCTCAATCGAATAACTGACCGATTCTTCAAAAGCAGCTACATGCCCTGTATCTACTCTTACAACTTCGCCTGCAGTTAACTCTTTCATAATGCAGGCACCGTCAATTTCTAAAAATGCTTTACCCCTACCTGATAGAAGTTGTAAAATAAATCCTTCTCCACCAAAAAGCCCTGCACCGAATTTTTTCACAAAATGCATTTTAAGTTCTACACTATCTTCTGCACATAAAAAAGCATCTTTTTGGCAAATGAGCGGCTGAACTGCCACATCAATATCTACAATACTGCCTGGCATAGAGGAGGCAAACGCAATAGTATTTGTGCCTCTTGTACATTTATAGAAATTTAAAAACAGACTCTCCCCTGTTAACATACGTCCTATGCCACCAAAAAGACCTCCTTTCATATTCGTATCCATCTGAATATCTTCACCCATCCATGCCATTGAACCTGATTCTGTAATCATCGTTTCACCTTGTGTTAATTGACAAATC
Organism: Clostridia bacterium; assembly: GCA_007117465.1. Taxonomy (GTDB): domain Bacteria; phylum Bacillota; class Clostridia; order SK-Y3; family SK-Y3; genus SKGK01. The sequence continues at coordinate 4,607 of SKGK01000159.1, forward strand.
ACTACTGGTAAATTACCACCTTGAATTTCATATTCCACTTATAACGCCCCTTTTCAAAATTTTAATTTTTAAATCCTTTTTAAAAACTATAAATCCCACTCTTCTTCATCTAGCTCTGGTTTGCTCTCTAAAATCTCTTTTGCAAGTGTTAATTGACTTTCTGGCACATAAAAGTCTACGCCTGTATTAGAAAAACCTGTACAAATCTTGACAAAGTCTCCAATTCCTCCATGCTTTCTTATAACGTTAATGCCACATGATTTAAGCAATCCTTCTTTTAAATCTGCATCAAGACCATCGGCTACATTTATTAAAAGTACCCATTCTTCTTTTTTATCTTTCTCATCTTTGTTTTGCAGTTGTGCATCATCTACTTCTAACACGGTTACTAAATCAACATCACACTCACTACACATATTAAAACTATCACGATACTCAGCTTTGCACTTTGGGCACCAAGGCATGTTTTTCACCTCCTTTAAGGCCTGATTTGTCCTTCTCCATAAATAATGTATTTAATGGTTGTTAACTCTTTTAATCCCATTGGACCACGTGCATGTAGTTTTTGGGTGCTAATACCAATTTCTGCACCAAAACCAAATTCAAAACCATCTGTAAATCTTGTAGAAGCATTTACATACACAGCTGCTGCATCTATCTGTTGTAAAAACTGCTGAGATTTAGTATAGTTATCCGTTACAATAGCTTCAGAATGTTTACTGCCATAATGATTTATATGTTTTATGGCATAGTCCACACCATCTACTACCTTTACTGCCATGATATAATCAAGATATTCGTTCTGCCAATCTTCTTCTTGTGCCTGCTTTACGTCGGGAACAATCGCTTGTACCTGCTCACAGCCTCTTATCTCTACGCCTTTTTCCCTTAATTCATCAATAACTTCTGGCAAGAATATATCTGCAATATATTTATCTACCAAAAGTGTCTCTGCTGCATTACAAACACCTGGTCGATGTGTTTTTGAATTTACCACAATTTTTTTAGCCATCTCTCTATCACACTGTCCATCTACATACACATGACAGTTCCCTACACCCGTTTCAATTACAGGTACCGTAGCATTACGCACCACCGTCTGAATAAGCCCTGCTCCGCCACGAGGGATAAGTACGTCGAGGTATTCATTTAATTTCATCATTTCGACTGCAGTCTCTCTCGCTGTATCCTCAATAAGGCCTATACTTCCTTCCGGAATACCTACTTTCTTTATTGCTTCATTCATAACTTTTACAATGGCCATATTAGAATGAAGTGCTTCACTGCCGCCACGAAGCAAAATAGCATTACCTGTTTTAAGACATAGCGCAGCAGCATCTACCGTTACATTAGGACGTGCTTCATAAATAATACCTATGACACCTAGCGGAACTCTCTTTTGCCCAATAGTTAAGTTGTTAGGTCTTTTCCACATAGATATCACTTCTCCAACAGGGTCAGGAAGGGTTATAATCTGACGAACCCCCTCTGCCATGCTAGTTATTCGATCAGCATTTAGTGTAAGTCGGTCTAGCAGTGCACCTTTAATACCTTTTTGCTTGGCATTTTCTAAATCTTTTTGATTTTCTTCTAAAATAATTTGCTGTTTTTCCATTAATGCTTCTGCAAGGGCTTCAAGAGCATCATTTTTAATGGTAGATGATAAATTCCCAAGCACATATGCTGCCTCTTTCGCTTTTTTCCCCTTGATTACTAACTCATTCATCCGTGTATTCCCCCTTATTATTTCGCTTACTATCTTGATGCTTTTCTTCTCTTAAAAATAATGTTCCTACTTGTTTCCCTTCAAAGATATCATATAATATCTGTGGATTTTGTCCACTTGCAATAATCATGTGAACTCCTGCCCTACAAGCTATCTGAGCAGCTACAATCTTACTACACATCCCTCCTGTTCCTTGGCTGCTTCCTGCACCACCTGCTAAACCCCTTGTTTCTTGTGTGATTTTTTGTACTACTGGAATAAGTGTGGCGTTTACATCATTTCTTGGGTCAGCATTATATAAACCATCAATATCTGAAAGATTAACTAATAAATCTGCATCTATTAATTTTGCTACAACAGCAGATAGTGTATCATTTTCACCAAATGTACAGGTCAGCTCTTCAATAGAAACAGTATCATTTTCATTGACAATTGGAATAACATTCATTTTTAGTAATGTTTCAAGTGTATTAATTGCATTTTTTTTGCGATTTGGTATTTCTACTACATCTTTTGTTAGTAGAATTTGTGCTACAACATGATTATATTCTGAAAACAATTTATCATATAGGTGCATCAGTTCACATTGTCCCACTGCGGCAACCGCTTGCTTGCCTTTGATACTACTAGGTCTTTTCTTAAGACCCATCTTACCTACACCTACGCCAATTGCACCAGAGGTTACAAGAACAATTTGTCTTCCTTGATTTTTTAGATCAGATAGCACACGCACTAACATATCAATCCGTTTTAAATTTAGTTTTCCATTTGGATATGTCAAGGTAGAGGTTCCTACTTTTAACACAATGCGTTTTGCATTTTGAATTTCTGTCAACATTTGCTCCATTTATATCCTTCTTTCATCTTAATAATGATTCTATTATAGCATAGAAGTTACAAAACAAAAATAGTTCTTTAAAAACTTTCATCGAAAAAATCGCCCAATCAAATTAAGTAAAATCGTAAGTACTACACTGATAATAATTGTGGTTTTTATTCCTTCACATCATCAAAGCTTACTTGTTGTTCTGTTACTTGCTTGTTTGGCATACCAAAATGGTCATATGCTAACTGTGTTACCATCCTGCCCCGAGGGGTTCGATTAATAAACCCTAGCTGCAGTAAAAAAGGCTCATAGACATCCTCAATGGTGTTACTTTCTTCTCCAATGGACGCTGCGAGTGTTTCAAGCCCCACCGGACCGCCACCAAACTTTTCAATAATGGCTAACATCATACGCCTATCTACCGCGTCTAATCCAACAGGGTCAATCTCTAACATTTCTAACGCTTGATCTGCAACTTGCTTGGTAATCATACCATCTGCCCTCACTTGTGCATAATCACGCACTCTTTTTAAAAGCCGATTGGCGATACGAGGAGTTCCTCGAGATCTACCTGCAATCTCTCTTGCACCAACAACATCAATGGCTATACTCAGTATACCTGCCGATCGTCTTACAATTTCTTCTAGCTCATCTGTTGTATATAATTCCAAGCGACTAATCACGCCAAAACGATCCCGCAGTGGTGATGTCAAAAGTCCCGCACGGGTTGTCGCACCTATAAGTGTAAACTTGGGTAAATCTAATCGAATAGACCGTGCACTAGGTCCTTTACCAATAATAATATCTAGCGCATAATCTTCCATTGCAGGATATAGTATCTCCTCTACGCTACGATTTAAACGGTGGATTTCATCTATAAAAAGCACGTCATGTTCCCCTAAATTAGTCAAAATAGCTGCCAAATCTCCTGCTTTTTCAATTGCTGGTCCTGATGTAATCCTTATGCTGACTCCCATCTCATTTGCAATAATATTAGCGAGTGTTGTCTTGCCAAGTCCAGGTGGACCATATAAAAGGACGTGATCGAGTGCCTCTTTTCTTTTTTTACTTGCCTCTATAAAAATTGATAAATTTTCCTTCGCTTTACTTTGTCCTATATACTCACTTAATTCCTTTGGTCTAAGCCCATTTTCAATATCCATATCTTGTTCTGTAAACGCTGTCGTAATAATCCGATTTTCTAAATCCACATCTATCACCCCTAACTATTATTGTTCCTTTCTACTTCTTGCTTACCATCTTCTTGAGTGCTTGCTTGATAACTCCTTCTACATTGGTTCCTTCTGTCTGAACTGCTTTAACAGCTTGTGTTGCTTCCGGTGCAGAATATCCAAGTACCATGAGTGCGCTTACAGCTTCTGAAATATTATCACTAGGTATTTCGGTCATATCAATACCTTTGGTTGATACAAGTTCATCTGACTTTATTTTATCTTTTAATTCTAATATAATACGCTGCGCAAGTTTTTTACCAATGCCTGGCGCTTTGGAGATGGTTTTATCGTCTGAATTTACAATTGCCAGCGCAAATTCAGACGGTGCAAGCGTAGAAAGCATAGCAAGTGCAACTTTAGGACCCACACCCGAAACACTAATTAACAATTGAAAAGTAGATAACTGCTCGTTATCACTAAAACCATATATCTCCATCAAATCTTCTCTAACATATAGATATGTAAACATCTTCACTTCTTCATCTAAATGGGGCAACTGCCTTATCGTAACCCCTGAAGTACTAATCCGATAGCCAACGCCATTAGTATCAACAACTACCCAATTTTCTCCTACTGCCGCTAACTTTCCTTTGATATATGCAAACAATTCTATCGCTCCTTTAATTTGGTTTTTTATCTTTTTAGCGCATAATACGGCTATTCATAGGCGCAGAATGTGCATGACATACAGCTACTGCTAATGCGTCTGCCACATCGTCTGGCTTAGGAATCTCATTTAGTCTTAGAATCACCTTAACCATTTGCTGTACCTGAGCTTTTTGCGCTCTACCATATCCTACTACTGCTTGTTTTACTTGTAGTGGCGTATATTCATGTACTTCAATGCCTGCATTCGCTCCTGCTAACATCACAACACCTCTACCATGTCCCACTGCAATGGCTGTTTTTACATTGGTATTAAAAAACAATTCTTCTACCGCCATTACTTGTGGATTATATTGCTGGGTTAAGTTTTGTATATCCTGATATATCATTTTAAGTCTCTGCGGAAGCTGCATACCTGCCGGTGTCGTAATGGCACCATAATCGATAACTTTAAATTGATTACCTGTATATTTTATCACGCCATATCCTACAATTGCAATACCTGGATCAATACCTAATATAATCATTTCTTCCCCCCTAAATGCTAAATGAATAATAACCTACAATATTTTGTTTTTTTACAATTTTCCTATTGAGTATTTATCAACATTCATATATAATTGTTGATGAATCATTGCATTTAAAAATATTTATTTGCACAAAATATATTTTAACATACTAAGGAGGATTTTGCATGAGTAAAAAAGAAAAAGTTATTTTAGCTTATTCAGGAGGCCTAGATACCTCTATTATTATTCCTTGGTTAAAGGAAAATTATGACTACGAAGTGATTGCCATGGCAGCTGACGTTGGACAAGGCGAAGAACTAGCGCCATTAAATGAAAAAGCAATCAAAACAGGGGCAAGCAAAATTTATATTGAAGATTTAACAGAAGAATTTATCACTGATTTTGTTTTCCCTACATTAAAAGCTGGTGCTATCTATGAAGGCAAGTATCTACTAGGTACTTCTTTTGCAAGACCATGTATTGCTAAACGTCTTGTTGAAATTGCTGAAAAAGAAGGTGCTGTAGCCATTTGCCATGGTGCTACTGGTAAAGGCAATGACCAAGTGCGTTTTGAGCTTACCATAAAAGCATTAGCACCACATCTTAAAATTATTGCACCATGGAGAATATGGGATATTCAATCTCGTGATGATGCGATTGAATACGCACAAGCACGTAATATTCCTATTCCCGTAACTAAAAAAGATAATTATAGCATGGATCGTAACTTATGGCATCTTAGCCATGAAGGTTCTGATTTAGAAGATCCTTTGAATGAGCCACAATATGCTAAAATGCTTAAATTGATTGTACCACCTGAGCAAGCACCAGATACGCCTACTTACGTTGAAATTGATTTTGAACAAGGGATTCCTAAACGTATTGATGGAAAAGAATATGCACCTATCCCCTTGATTGAAAAGCTAAATGAAATTGGCGGCGCAAATGGTGTTGGTATTGCAGATATAGTCGAAAATCGATTGGTTGGCATGAAATCACGCGGCGTATATGAAACTCCAGGCGGAACGATTCTTTATGCTGCGCATCGTGAATTGGAATACCTTACATTAGATAGACAAACGCTTCATTTTAAAGAAATGCTTGGCGTAAAATTTGCAGAACTAGTATATGACGGTAATTGGTATACACCACTTCGTGAAGCTTTAAGTGCATTCGTAGACAGTACGCAGCAAACCGTAACGGGTACAGTAAGACTTAAATTATATAAAGGAAATTGTAGCCCTGCAGGTGCAAAATCAGAGTATTCGTTATATAGTGAAGAAATTGCTACCTTTGGGCGGGATGAAGTATATAATCAAAAAGATGCTGAAGGATTTATCAATCTTTTTGGGCTTCCGCTAAAAGTAAAAGCGATGATGATGCAAAAAAATAAAAAGTAAAAGGCTTTAAAACAATACTAAAGGATGTGAACACCTATGAAATTATGGGGGGGTCGTTTTGAAAAAGCGACAGACAAAACGGTGGATGATTTTAATTCATCCATTCGTTTTGACCAACGAATGTACCGTCAAGATATACTCGGTAGCATTGCCCATGTAAATATGCTTGGAAAATGTAGTATTATTCCCATGCAAGATGCCGAAATTATTAAAAATACCCTGCAAGATATTTTAAATGATATCGAAGCAGGCAAAATAACGTTTGAAATTGACGCGGAAGATATTCATATGAACATTGAAAAGATTCTTATTTCTCGCATTGGAAATATCGGCAAAAAATTGCACACAGGTCGTAGTCGTAATGACCAAGTAGCACTTGATATCCGTATGTACTTAAAAGAAGAGATAAAAGTGTTAATCAAAATGTTATGCCAACTTGAAGAAGCGCTTTTATCCCTTAGTGAAAAGCATCTAGATACTATTTTGCCTGGGTATACGCATTTGCAAAAGGCGCAACCTATTACACTAGCACATCATATGATGGCATATTTTCAGATGTTTAAAAGAGATATCGAAAGGCTACAAGATTGCTATAAAAGGACCAATATTATGCCGCTTGGCTCTGGTGCATTAGCAGGAACAACATACCCTTTAGATCGCAAAATGGTTGCATCGCAATTAGACTTTGACTATATTACTTATAATAGTTTAGACGCTGTAAGTGATCGTGATTTTGCAATTGAGCTGCTTTCATGCCTTTCTATGGTCATGATGCATTTAAGCCGTTTTTGCGAAGAACTTATTATATGGTCTTCTCACGAGTTTTCTTTTGTGGAGATGGACGATGCTTTTAGTACGGGTAGCAGCATTATGCCACAAAAGAAAAATCCTGATGTCGCAGAGCTCATTCGCGGCAAAACAGGAAGAGTCTATGGTGACTTAATGGGGCTACTAACCACCATGAAAGCCTTACCTCTTGCATATAACAAAGATATGCAAGAGGATAAAGAGGCCATTTTCGATGCTGTAGACACTGTTAGATTATGTCTGCCTGTATTTACATCTATGATCGAAACCATGAAAATACATAAAGAAAATATGTATAAAGGCGCTCAGGGTGGCTTTACCAATGCAACTGATGTAGCAGACTACTTAGTGAAAAAAGGATTGCCTTTTAGAGAAGCACATGAAGTTGTAGGCAAAATGGTACTTTACTGTATCCAGCATAACAAAAGTCTTGATGCACTTACACTTGAAGAGTATAAACAATGCTCTGTTATTTTTGAACAAGATGTTTTTAAGGCTATTTCTTTACAGCAATGTGTAGCAGATAGAAATCTCGACGGCGGTCCTTCTAAAGAGGCTGTCCTTACATCCATTAATATAGGGCAAACTTTTATTGAAAAGAGCAAATCACTGCTTTAATAATGATAGTATATACGTCAGTTTAAACTATATATTTCCATTTTACATAATCTTAGGGTACGGTTCTGCTGATTTCCTTTCAATGCTTCGTTTCACTACGCAATCATCAGAATCCGTCCCTAAGATTACTTCTTTACTTTATTAATCATTCCATCTTATAGATTACGCTGACGTATATGATAATGATATAATAAAAAATATTAGTTTAAAACATTTTCAACAGCTTTACCATATATCTGAACATATTTGTTTGCCTGCTTTTCCCATGAATAATCAGCACTCAAAGATGCCGCTACTAATGATGTCCATACTTGCGGATGTTTAGTGTATACATCTATAGCACGTTCAATTGCATCTAATAATCCTTCTGACGCATATTCACTAAATGCAAAGCCATTGCCTGTATGCGTACTTATATTAAAATCTTGTATTGTATCTATTAATCCGCCCGTATGACGTACAATCGGAATCGTTCCGTATTTTAGGCTGATTAATTGCCCTAACCCACATGGCTCAAATACAGAAGGCATCAAAAACATATCTGCGCCTGCATAAATATTATGTGCAAGCGCCTCATTAAATTCTATAAATGTGGCTACTTTCGTAGGATACTTTTGCTGCATCTTTTTAAACATCTCTTCATAATAAGGGTCTCCTACACCTAATACAATAAACTGCAAATCATGTCTTAATATTTGTTCTTCTATTTGTTTTATTAAATCTAATCCCTTTTGACTGACTAATCTGTGTATGAGACCTAACACAGGAACATCTTTTACTGGCAAATGGACACTTTTTTGCAGTGCCGATTTATTGAGCTTTTTGTTCTCCATACTACGAGCATCATAATTTTTATAAATAAATGTATCATAGGCAGGATTAAAATCTCGAGCATCAATACCATTTACAATCCCATACAGATCTGACGAACGAATTCGCAACACATCCTGTAATCGCTCCCCATATTCTGGTGTTTGTATTTCTTTTGCATACGTTTCACTTACTGTATTGATAATATCTCCATATAATATCCCTGTCTTGATAAAATTAAACTGTCCATAAAACTCAAATTGTTCAGGCGTAAAATACGATTCGTCAATATCTAATGCTTTTATCGTTTCACGTCCATAAGTTCCTTGATATTGCAAATTATGAATAGTAAACACTGTTGCTATTTGTTGATAAAAATCTTCGTCTTTATACTTATCTTTGAGTAAAAAAGTAATCGGCCCTGCTTGCCAGTCATTACAATGAATAACGTCTGGTTTAAAGTTAACTTTTGGTAGCATCGCTAGTACCGCTTTACAAAAAAAAGCATATCGCTCTGCATCATCAAAATGACAATACATTCCGTCTCTGTCGAAGTAATGATGATTATCAATCATATAAACAGTTACACCATTTTCTTGCTGCATCGCCTGATCCTGGATTTGTGCCTTTCTTACAATACAAGTCTGTATGGTATCTTGCATTTTAACCGAAAAATCTGTGACATAGGTCATATCCTGTTTAATTTCTTTATATCGTGGCATTGCAATACGCACATCATGTCCCTTTGCTACTAACGTTTTAGGGAGTGATCCTGCAACATCTGCTAGCCCACCTGATTTTGCAAAAGGTGCCACTTCTGCTGAAACGAATAACACTTTAAATGATTGTTTTTTATTCACGATTAATCCCCCGTTTTCTAAAGTAAAATAAATTTTATTTTCCCTATAATGATACGCTATTTGATTCAAATCTATTCAAAAATTATAAACCACTTATGATACTTACCCCAAAATATACTATTGTAAACACTCTATAAAATAAGATAAGAATAAAAGTGAAGAAAACAACGAGTTATTTTCTTCACTTTTATTCTTATCTTTCTTCGGTTAATTTTAATTGTATCGTTTTGTATTCCCCTTCTCTATATATTTCTACTTGCACGACATCTCCTACATTTAACTTTTCTTTTTCTTCATTTAATTCAGCAATCGTTTCAACACTTATATTATTAAACTTGGTAATGATATCTCTTGGCGAAATTCCCGCAATTTCTGCACCGCTAAATGGTGCTACTTGTATAACATAAATACCGAGTGGCCAGCTATACTGCCTTGCAATACTCTCTGTAATATCGCGACCTACAATACCAATAAAAGGTCTGCCTTTTACGTACCCATATTGTTGTAAATCACTAATAATTGGCTTTGCCTCATTAATAGGAATGGCAAATCCCATGCCTTCTACGCCACGCACTGCCATTTTTATCGTATTAATACCAATTACTTCGCCCCGCGAATTTACTAGCGGACCACCTGAGTTTCCAGGATTAATGGCAGCATCCGTTTGAATCAATGTAAATTCTCTCTCTTCTACACGAATCGTTCGATTCAATGCACTGATAACACCTAGTGTTACTGAACCTGCGAACTCTTGCCCTAGAGGGTTTCCAATCGCTACTGCCATTTCTCCTACTTCTAGTAAAGAAGAATCTCCTAACTTAGCATACGGAAAACCTGTTGCTTCAATCTTTAAAACAGCTAAATCCGTTTGTGGATCTGCACCGATTACTTTTGCGTTAAATCTATTCTTATCTGTATTATCATTATCAACGTTAGGCATATGTGCATCATTAAGTATAACGTTAATCTCTGTGGCACCTTCAATCACATGATTATTAGTTACTACAAAACCATCCGAACTAATAAGTATTCCAGAGCCACTTCCCTCGGTTTCATACACTTCTCCCCAAAAACCTCTAGATTGTCTTGTGCTTACAATACCTACTACTGCAGGACCCACTTTTTTAGCAATTTGAGGGACCGTTAGATGTATGCCTTCTGGATTATCCGTTACAAGCGATGCCCGATAATCTTGTTCGCTTAGATCAGCTTTTTTATCTTCTGTACTGGTACTGACACTTTCATCTATTCTATCTTCATTATTTTCACTAGCTTGTTGTTGTGACGGATTTTGCGCAGGCTGCTGATCTAAAAAGTCGCTTTCTGCATCAGGTTTCAATGAATGATGCGTTTGTGTCTCTTGCGTATAAATCATCGGATACAAGAAAGTAAATGTTGTACCAAATACAAGCCCTCCAATTACAACTGCTATAATGGCGACAATCGCAGTATGAATATGCATCCCTTTTTTAGGTTTAACATAGTTTTCCGTATAATAAGATTTCTCACTCTTTACAATAAGACCTTGCTTTTTTTCCTTTTCATAGTCATCTTCGTGCCAACGATATCCATTTAATTCACTCATGTAAAAAACCTCCTTTTATCTTTTTGCTTATCTTTATTGTAAACAATTTTCTTTAAAAGAGTATGAACAAATTGTAAATATTACAAGAAAATTCGCTTCGCTCATGACCTTTCTTGTTCGCTAGGGGGAATTGCTTCCCCCTTCGACGACTGCTACCGTAGTCTGAGCACCCCCTCTAAACCAGCAATGGGAATCTCCTTTGCAATCCCCAGTATAGGAAATCCCAAAAATCTGGATTTTTATAAATTCCTATACTCCAAGAAATTCTTACGCTTTTTCTAACGTGAAAGTAAATCGTGTATATTCATCCTGTACACTTTCCACCCATATTCTGCGCCCATGTTGTAAAATAATACTCTTAACAATAGCAAGTCCAAGACCTGTTCCCCACTTGTCTTTACCACGGGACTTATCCGTTTTATAAAAGCGTTCCCAGATGTGATTTAATTCTTTCTCTGGAATCCCTAATCCTTCATCTCGAATAGATACGTACACTTGTCCACCTTTTGTCGTAACTGTAATATCAATATTTTTTCCAAAATCACAAAATTTAATAGCATTGTCAAGCAAATTGGTAACCACCCTTTGGATGCTATCTACATCTGCTCTCACTGAACTATTCTCTTCTTCAAAATAAGCATTCACATGAATGTTTTTTTCCATAATTTTTGTTTCAAATTTAATAATGGCTACACGAATTAATTCGTTAATGTCAAATACGCGCATCTCAAGAACATTTTCACCCGCTTCCATCTTAGAAAGATCTAATAAATCATTGACTAGTCTTGATAATCTTCTCGCTTCATCTAACACAATTTTTAAATAGCGATTTTGATTTTCATGAGGAATCGTACCGTCCATTATCCCCTCAACAAATCCACTAATGGTTGTCATAGGCGTACGAAGTTCATGCGATACATTGGCGATAAAGCTTCTTCGCATACTTTCTAAATTCTGTAAAGATTCTGCCATACTATTAAATGTCTTGCACAATTCACCTATTTCATCGTTTGACTCAATGGGCACCCTATTTTCAAACTCTCCACTTGCAATTGTTTTAGCAGCTTTGTTAATAACTTTTAGTGGCTGCGAAATTCTCCTTGACAAAAATAATATCAGTATCAGCGCAATAAGAATAGCTACCATCATAGAAATCATAAATAACTTAAAAACCTCATAACGTACTTTATGAATTTCTGGAACAGGTGTATGCAAAAAAACAGCACCCATAACATCACCCTGATGTTTAAGCGGCACACCTACTGTAAGTACAGTATTATCAAACATGCCGTTAAATGTACCAATTTTCGTCTGCGGTTTTCCTTCTATAACATCTGCATACTGTTCTTTTCTAAGTTTTTTGCCTTCCCAGTGTTCGAAATATTCACTTGATGTGGCAAAAACTGTGCCCGTATGGTCTACAATTAAAATGAGTGCATCTGCATTTGCACCATAAGCTTCTAAGTTCAATCGATACAACGTTTCTGCTAGTGCAGTATAATCTTCAAATAAAATGCTCGTAATAGCATTGACACGCTCACCTGTGTGCAATAATACTTCCTCTTTTTGAGAAGCTACATAATCCCCTAATAAACCATATAGCAATCCACCTAACACCAAAAAACTCACTACAATAATTAAAAAATAAACAAAAAGTAATCGACTAAATATATTTTCAAACAACTATTTCACCTCAAATTTGTATCCTACGCCCCATACTGTTTTAATTTGCCATGTCTGATTTTCACTATTTATTTTCTCTCGTAGCCTTTTAATATGAACATCTACAGTGCGAGAATCCCCATAATAATCAAATCCCCATACTTCCTGTAGCAACTGTTCCCGTGTAAACACCTTGTTAGGATTGGAAGCTAAATAATACAATAACTCTAATTCTTTAGGTGGAATTTCTAACTCTCTCCCCCCTACCTTCAAAAGATAGGTTGAAAGATTAACCACTAAATTCGGATAAATAATTTCTTTTACCTGAGAAGGCTTCGATTCATATCTTCGTAGCACGGCTTTAATCCGTGCTACTAACTCTTTATTTTCAAAAGGTTTTACCATATAATCATCCGCACCTAGCTCAAGTCCTAACACCTTATCAAAGGTTTCCCCTTTAGCCGTTAGCATGATAATAGGAATATCACTAACTTTACGAATTTCTCGACATACCTGCCACCCATCTATACTAGGAAGCATAATATCTAGTACAACTAATGATGGTGCCTCTTGCTTAAACATTGTCACAGCTTTTGAGCCATCATGCGCTAGTACAACATCATACCCTTCCTTTTCAAGATATAATCGAATCATTTCACATATATTTACGTCATCATCTACTACAATAATTTTAAGTTTCGAAGACATATTTTCAAACTCCTTTATCTATGATTTTAATCGCCCAACTCCTTATTGAAAATTATAACTAAAAAACAAAATAAAATCAATGGTTGATTTTCAAGAGATTATATCTTAATAAAAGAGCTGCTATACATCGGTATAGACAGCCCTTTTGTTATATATTTTTACTCTTCTACTTTTCCTCTACAATTGTTTCTTCTGCATCTTTGTAAGCGTCATTGTTTTGTTGCTTATCTCCAGCTAAGTAATTAGGTAGCTCCATACCAGCCATTTTAAACATATCTTGAAGTGGCGGAATGGATTTTAACATACCCGAGAGGAAGTTAGCTGTAGAAGTAGTGCCTTTTTCGCCTCCCATGCTATCCCATACCGTTACTTTATCAATCTTAATACCCTTAATTGCCTCTACCTGTATTTTTACAAGCTCAGGTAATTTATCTGCAATCATCATAGTGATGGCTTTATCTGAATTATCACCGGCTGCTTTGACCAACTTTTCAAAACCTTCTGCTTGCTTAGTAAGTATCTCTCTCATACCTCTTGCTTCTGCATCCATCTTAGCAAAGATTGCATCTGCTTCCCCTTTTGCTTTTCTTCTGGTTTCTTCCGCTTCGGCTTCGGCATTAATTTCAATCTTTTGTTTTTCAACTTCAGCATGTACAATGACATCCGCTTCTTGCGTCGCTCTTTCTTTTTTCGCTCTTGAAAGCTCTGCTTCTTGCTCTGCTAAATAAGCTTCTTCAAGCGCTTTTGCTGCTTGTACTTTCTCAGCTGCTTCTGCTTTTCTGTTGGCTTCTGCTTGTTTTTCTCTTCTTTCCGCCTCAGAATTGGCTACAATAACCTTAGACTTATTTTCTCCTTCAACAGCCGTTGCATTTGCACTTGCAACCTGTACCCTTTGATCACGCTGCGCATTTGCTTCACCAATAGAACCATCTCTATCTTTTTCTGCAACGCTCTTTTTCGCATCATTAACTGCTTTAGCTGCTGCTTCTTTACCTAGTGCTTCAATATATCCTGACTCATCATTAATATCGGTTACGTTTACATTGATTAATCGAAGACCAATCTTTTTAAGCTCTGCTTCAACATTGGCGGTTACATTCGCTAAAAACTTATCTCGATCAGTATTAATCTCTTCAATATCCATGGTCGCAATAACTAATCTTAGCTGCCCAAATATAATATCTTTTGATAGCTCCTGAATCTCTGTAAGCTGAAGACCTAAAAGTCTCTCTGCTGCATTTTGCATAATACCAGGCTCTGTTGAAATACCTACAGTAAATCTAGAGGGTACGTCTACTCTAATATTTTGCTTACTCAGTGCATTTTTAAGATTAACTTCAATGGATAAAGGTGTTAAATCAAGAAAGCGATAATTTTGTATCACAGGCCATACAAAAGCAGCGCCCCCATGAATACACTTAGAAGACTGATTTAACCCTTCAACGTTTTTACCTACTTTACCATATACAACTAAAACTTTGTCGGATGGACACCTCTTATATCTTGCAAAAAGTGCAACAATTGTACTAAAAATAATAACAACTATAACAGTTGCTAAAATAAGACCATATGTCTCTGTCATGTCAAGACCTCCTCTATTCTACTAATAATAAATTATTGTTAATCACATCGACTACTTTTATAATAGTGCCTCTTGGAATGCTTTTACCTTCTGTAATGGCTTCTACTTCCCTTAAAACACCTTGGAGCATAATATGCACTTTTCCTACACCACTTCTTTTAGCAGGTATGGGAATATATACTTCACCCATTTTGCCTTTTGCATGATTGATGTTCATGGTTCCATTTTGTGCTAGTCTCATAATACCATAAAACAGTCCCGCAACCACAAACATCACAATGACTGCTACCACAATAGAAATAAGTACAGTAACAATCTCACTTATCCCTGCATTATACAGCGTGATAGCGCACCAACTAAATACTGTAAAGAAAATAATGAAATTTCTAACGGTAAATACCGCAAAAGTAGGATCGTCACCTCCACCATCACCTGCGCCTTCACTATCTTCTATATCTCCCGATTCACCTCCTATGCCTATAAAAGTCATTATCATCTGTATTACAAATAGTACTGAAGCGGGTATAGAAATATACCATAATATCTTTTCAAAAAGCGCCATGCTATTGAGCCACTCTGTCAAAACAAAAGCCCCCTTTCCTAATATATCAATACAACTAAAAAAGTATTACATCTCTTTATCTTTTTGTGATAATGACTTCATTCATTATATCAAAATATTGGCAGATTGTATATAGAATAATGATAATAAAATAAGATTTATCGTATGCAAATTACTTTTTTTCCAGTTTGAGAGGAAACTTTCTCCAAGTAATCCCGTGTATGCTGTGTAAGGGCCTTGTGTTTGGCAAATGCCCCTAGTATCTTTTCTTTAAGTGTAGTATCTGCAGTTTTCTCACAAAATAATTTGCTCTATTATAACAAATTTGTTATAATAAAATTACATACGAGGAATACTATATGTAGTGTAAAAGTTATTGGCGTATTATCTTGAATCAAAAAATCAACGAATGTAGAACTTCCATAAATTCTTCGTGTAATAGTGCTCTTTGAATCTAATAAAAAAATGCACGTGGAATTTAGGTGCAAATTCAGGCGAGAATGCATTTAAATGGCACTTCATCCCATGGATATTTCTCGAAATCTTCTCTTGTATTAATAACACATGGTTGATGATTGCCTAATGCCCCATTAATGAGTGGTTTTAAATAGGTCAAAAAGATTAACCTGCAATGTCTCTCCAAAAATCTTATATCTTTTTCATTGAAAATTGTCTTATAGTGTTCCGCAAATTTTGCTGCAATATTCCAAGGGCTATCTTGCTTTCTTTAAACGGTTTCTCAAACAGCTCTACTACCTGGTTTTACAAGTGGTATTTCTTTTTTGCATAAAGGACAATCTTCCGGTGAAAAAGCTTCTACTTCTACCTCGATAACAGATTCTAATCGCGTTCCAAAATCAGCTTTGCCCCCTGAACGATTTACAATCACGCCTACCCCAACGATGTCGCCACCTTGCTCTTTTACAATGTCAAGGACTTCTTTTACGGAGCCGCCAGTGGTAACCACATCTTCAACCACTAATACTCTTTCGCCTTTTTTGATTTCAAAATTTCTACGCAGTGTCATCTTGCCGTTTTCTCTCTCCGCAAAAATATTTCTTACCCCTAACCATCTACTTACTTCATACGACATCTGAATTGCACCGATGGCAGGACCTATTACTACATCTACGTTATCATTTTCAAACTTTTCTGCTAACGCCTTACAAAGTGGTTCGCTATATTTGGTATTCTGAAAAATCTTTGCGCACTGCAAATACTTTTCGCTATGCTTACCCGATGTAAGTAAAAAATGTCCCTCTAATAATACATCTGCCTCTTTTAATATTTCTAATACACGCTCTTTTGTCAACATAACAATTGCCTCCCTATTTTAGTTAATTACTACTTGCCAGGAGGATATGGCATTGCTGGAATGTTAAGTCGTGAAATTGACAGGACGTCAATTTCAGGCATCACTGACCATGGATGGGAATTGATGCCGACGAGTTAACATGGAAGCAATCCATATCCTCCTGCATTACCACTCACTCTTTTTTCTTCCACCAATCTTGTTTTGCGAGTGTACTAAGCTTTCCTAAATGCGCATTATCTCCTTCTAGCAGCACTTCATACGCTTCATCTTTCACTTGTACAACCGTAATAGCGGCATTATCATGCCATGCAAGGTCAATAAACGCTTTTAGCGGTTTTTTATAAAAATAGCATAAAAGTGCTTTCTTCGCTGTGCCATGTGTAACAATGCAGATGCTTTTGCCAAGATGCTTTTTTATAATATCTGTCACTGCACCGACCACTCTGTCATAAAAACCTGTCATCGTCTCGCCGTTTGGCATCTCTAGTAGATGCGGCGTCTCTTCCCAACATTTATAAGCATCTGGCCATTTTATCGGAAGTTCAGTCCACAGCATATCTTCCCAATCCCCGCCATGAATTTCACGCAGTGCTTTAACTTTACGAAGAGGTAGGTTTTTCGCTTCTGCGATATACCCTGCCGTCTGGTATGCTCTTTGCAAATCACTCGTATAGATAACATCTATCGGTTCATCAGCTAACCGCTTTGCTGCTAAGTTTGCTTGTCGATGACCATTTTTAGTCAGCGGTGAATCGGTATTGCCATGAAATCGACGAATAATATTCCCTTCTGCTTCTGCATGCCTAACAAGTATTAGTTTTGTCACATCATCCCTCATTTCTCATTTTCTGTGCACTGCTACCTTGCCCACAATATCATTGATATCCGTTATCTCATATTTGTCTAAGTAACTTTCAACTTCTTCTAATATACGCACGCATGCGAGTGGGTCGCTAAAATTAGCAGTGCCTACCGCTACAGCGGATGCGCCTGCCAGCATAAATTCTATCGCATCACTTCCGGTCATGATGCCGCCCATACCAATAATAGGTATCTTTACTGCCGATGCAACTTGCCACACCATACGAACCGCTACAGGTTTTATCGCAGGTCCTGATAATCCACCTACATTATTTGCAAGGATTGGCTTTTTAGTATGAATATCAATACGCATCCCAAGCAGTGTATTGATAAGCGATAGGGCATCTGCTCCCCCGCTTTCCGCTGCTTTTGCAATTTGCGTAATATCTGTAACATTAGGCGATAGCTTTACAATCAGCGGCTGCTTACAATATTTTTTCACTTCATGCGTAATATTATAAACCATTTCAGCATCAGTCCCGAAAGCTACCCCGCCTTGCTTTACATTCGGGCACGAAATATTCATTTCAACTAAATCGGTTGCGCTGTCACTTATTATTTGTGCCATATGACAATATTCTTCTAGCGTATTGCCTGCAATATTCGCAATCACTTTTGTATCGTGTTTTAGAATGTGGGGTAATTCGTGTTTAACAAATGCTTCTACGCCAGGATTTTGAAGTCCTACACTGTTTAATATACCACTTGCCGTCTCTGCGATTCTAGGAGGTGGATTGCCTGGGCGCGGTGTTAAGGTAAGTCCTTTTACGCAGATTGCCCCTAACCGACTAAGCTCAAAGTACTCTCCATATTCTTTTCCGAATCCAAATGTCCCGGAGGCAGTCACAATGGGGTTTTTGAGCATAACACCGCCGATATTTACTTTTAAACTTTTATTTGTATTTTCCATCTTTACTCCCCTCCAAATACGACATCTTCGCTCCAAAATACGGGGCCATCTTTACATACATGCTGATACGCAAAACCTTCTTGCTTTTTTATCTTACAAGCGCACACAAGACATGCCCCAATACCGCATCCCATTCGCTGCTCTAATGAGAGCTGACAACGCACCTTGTTTTCATGACAGATGGATTGCACTTGTCTTAGCATCGGCTCAGGTCCACAAGCATATACAAGGCCAACTTTTTTATTTTTAATATGGTTTATTAGATACGCTGTCGCATATCCATGCATGCCATAACTACCATCATCAGTGCTGACTTTTACATCCTTCGTGTACTGCTTAAATTCCGCTTCCATTACAACCAAGTCTGCACTTCTAAACCCTAAATACGCTGTTGGTTTTACGCCTTTTTCATAGATAGACTTTGCCAGTAAAAATAGGGGAAATACGCCAATTCCGCCCCCTAATAAGATAACATCACCGTCTACTTTTTCTAGGAGATGAAAAGGACTGCCTAAAGGCCCCATAATATCTAATGTATCACCGCACTGCTTGGCTTCTAAAAACTGTGTACCGCTGCCTTTTACTTGAAAAATAAAGCGCAAGGTATCAGCAGCAGGATCTACATCACAAATGCTAATGGGCCTTCTTAAAATGGTGCTGCATCCATCTCCACATCTTATATTCAAAAATTGCCCTGGCAGCGCATCCGCTGCCAGCTCTTTACTTTTAATGGTCATGTCAATAATTTCTGGTGCCAATTGCTTTTTTTCAACTATTTCACATAGGTACGTTTGTTTATACATGCCTAGCCTCCACTCAAATCTTGGTAATATCCACTATCTTAATATCTTTTTGCTCTTTATTAATCTTTAAGCTTTCGATAATCGCCTTTGCGGTATCTAACGAAGTAAGACAAGGTATAGACTGCTCTACGGCTTTTCTGCGAATTTTAAAACCATCTCTTTTTGGCTGTCTACCCCTAGTAGGCGTATTAATAACCAAATGAATATCGCCAGATTGAATAAGCTCTAAAATATCTGGACTACCTTCTCCAATCTTGTTAACCACACTGGTTGCTACATAGTGTTGGTTTAATCGGTGCGCTGTTTTTCCTGTCGCATATAAGCCGAACCCTAATTTTTGAAAATGCTCTGCGATGCTAATGAGTTCCTGCTTATCCGTATCACGAACCGTCATTAAAATATTACCGTCTTTTGGAAGCTTAATACCTGCCCCAATAAAACCCTTATAAAGTGCTTCCCCAAAGCTTTTAGATACCCCTAACACTTCCCCTGTAGATTTCATCTCAGGGCCTAGACTAATATCTACATCATGTAATTTTTCAAATGAAAATACCGGTACTTTTACCGCAATATACTGGCTCTCAGGATGAAGTCCTGTACCACATCCCATGTCTTTTAGTTTTTTACCCAAAATTGCTTTAGTGGCAAGGTTTACCATCGGCACATTGGTTACTTTACTAATATACGGTACCGTCCTACTAGAGCGTGGATTTACTTCAATGACATATACTGCATCTTCATACAGTACAAACTGAATATTGATAAGACCTACTACGTTTAATGC
Source organism: Clostridia bacterium (assembly GCA_007117465.1). Taxonomy (GTDB): domain Bacteria; phylum Bacillota; class Clostridia; order SK-Y3; family SK-Y3; genus SKGK01. The sequence continues at coordinate 24,776 of SKGK01000159.1, forward strand.
CTTCGCTAATTTATAGGTATACTCTACAATCATATCTTTATATTTTTGTGCAATGGTCTGCGTAGGATATACAGATATACTATCTCCCGAATGGACACCTGCTCTTTCTAAGTGCTCCATAATTCCCGGAATTAAAATATCTTCTCCATCACAAATCGCATCTACTTCAATTTCTTTACCCATCATATATTTATCTACTAGTATCGGATGTTCTTGCTTCACCCGTGTAATAATCTCCATAAACTCTTTGATATCTTCATCATTAAACGCAATTTCCATTCCTTGGCCCCCTAGCACATAAGAGGGTCTGACAAGCACAGGATATCCTAATGTATTCGCTGCGCTTAGCGCTTCTTCAAGTGTATAGACCATCTTGCCTTGAGGTCTTGCAATATTACATTTTTCAAGAATTTCATCGAATTTTTCACGGTCTTCCGCCGCATCAATATTCTCTGGAGATGTACCTAAAATTTTCACACCCATCTCTTTTAATGCATTGGTAAGTTTAATCGCCGTCTGCCCACCAAACTGCAAAACAACGCCCTCTGGGTTTTCTGTTTCAATAATATTAGCAACGTCTTCCGGCGTAAGCGGCTCAAAATACAAACGATCAGAGGTATCAAAGTCAGTACTTACCGTCTCTGGGTTATTGTTAGCAATAATTGTCTCATATCCTTCACTTTTGAGTGCCCACACTGAATGTACAGAGCAGTAATCAAACTCTATCCCTTGCCCGATACGAATAGGCCCTGAACCAATAACAAGCACTTTTTTATTGGTTGATTTTTTGACCTCACACTGCTTATCATAGGTCGAATAATAATACGGCGTAACCGCTTCAAACTCTGCCGCACAAGTATCCACCATTTTATATGTCGCATTAATATGTTTACTTTTACGCAAGTCTGTAACTGCTTTGGTATCTGCACCAATAAAAGAAGCGATAATATTATCGGTATAGCCCATTTTTTTTGCTGTTAATAATAATTCTTCGTCTATTGTATCGAGGGTCATACCCTTTATTTTTTTCTCTATTTCCACTAAATTATTAATTTTATCTAAGAAAAACATATCAATCATAGTAATGGCATGAATCTCTTCTATGGTAACGCCACGTCTTAATGCTTCCGCTGCTACAAAAATACGTTCATCATCAACATCTTTTAATTTTTCATATACCTGCTCGTCTGAGAGCTCACTTGAAAACGGTAATTGAAAATGATAAATCCCTAATTCAAGCGATCGTACCGCTTTCATAAGTCCCGCTTCAAAAGAAGAGCTTATCGCCATGACTTCTCCTGTTGCTTTCATCTGTGTCCCTAATGTTCGTTTTGCTTTTACAAACTTATCAAATGGCCATTTGGGAATTTTAAGCACCACATAATCAAGTGTGGGCTCAAAACAAGCATACGTCTTGCCTGTAACCGCATTTTTAATTTCATCGAGTCCATATCCAATTGCTATTTTGCTGGCAACTTTTGCAATGGGATATCCTGTCGCTTTAGAAGCTAACGCACTTGAACGACTTACCCTTGGGTTTACTTCAATCACTGCATATTCAAAGCTCTCTGGGTGCAGAGCAAATTGTACATTGCAGCCTCCTTCAATGCCAAGGGCAGAGATAATGTTTAAAGATGCCGTTCGAAGCATTTGATGTTCTCTATCTGCAAGCGTCTGAGAAGGTGCTACCACAATACTATCTCCTGTGTGTACGCCAACAGGATCGATATTTTCCATATTACATACCGTAATACAATTTCCCTTGCTATCTCGTATCACTTCATATTCGATTTCTTTCCAGCCTGAAATACATTTTTCAATGAGTACTTGATGTACACGGCTAAGTCTGAGCCCGTGCGGCGCAATCTCAGAGAGCTCTTTTTCACTATAAGCTATTCCCCCGCCTGTTCCCCCTAGCGTATAGGCAGGACGAACAATCACAGGAAAACCAATTTCATTTGAAAAATCAAGGGCATCTTGATACGTAGATACCACTTTACTCGCAATGACGGGTTCACCGATTTTTTCCATTGTATCTTTAAATTCCTGTCTATCTTCTGCCATCTTGATTGCTTCTACAGCCGTTCCGAGTAGTTTAACATTTTGAGCCTCTAAAAAGCCTTCTTCTGCTAATTCCATTGCTAAGTTTAATCCCGTCTGTCCACCAAGCGTTGGCAGGATGCTATCTGGTTTTTCAGCCATAATAATGGTTTTAACCACTTCAGGGGTAAGCGGCTCTATATATACTTTATCTGCAATATTTTTATCTGTCATAATGGTGGCAGGATTACTATTTATTAGCACCACTTCAATGCCTTCTTCCTTTAGCGCACAGCAAGCCTGCGTTCCTGCATAATCAAATTCTGCTGCCTGTCCAATGATAATTGGCCCTGAACCTATCACTAAAACCTTCTTGATATCTTTTTTTAGCGGCATTTTATTCACCCTTCCTTTGCTGCATGATTTGTATGAATTCATCAAAAAGATATGATGTATCTCGTGTTCCTGGAGAAGCTTCTGGATGAAACTGAACGGTAAAAGTAGGATGGGTTTTATACTGTACGCCCTCTACTGTACCATCATTCATATTAAAATGTGTAATGTTAGCAATTTCTTTATCAAGTGACTCTTCGACCACAGCATATCCATGATTTTGAGAAGTAATATACGTAAGGTCTTTATCAATATCTTTTACAGGATGATTAGAACCTCTATGCCCATACTTTAATTTTTCTGTATTTCCACCGTTTGCTAATGCCATCAGCTGATGTCCTAAGCAAATTGCAAAAATCGGTGTATTTGATTTCATTAATGTTTGAATGGTTTGAATTACATCCGTACAGTCTTTAGGGTCACCCGGTCCATTCGATAACATAATCCCATCTGGTTGGTAGTCTAACATTTCTTTTGCCTCTGTGCTTGCAGGGAATACCACTACCTCACAATTTCGTGTACGCAGGGATCGGATGATATTTGTTTTGATTCCTAAATCAATGACAGCTACTTTAAAGCCATCTCCTTCATAGTGATGTGGTCTATCACATGTCACTTGCATAACTGGATTGAGAATGGAAAACTTTTTTATATCCTCTAGCTGCGCTTGTACATCTACCTCTTTAGCAGTAATAATCATACCATTCATGGTTCCTTTATCTCTTAAAATGCGTGTTAACGCACGTGTATCAATGCCTTCTATTCCTATCACATGATGTCTTTTTAAATAATCATCAAGTGTTTCATTTGAGCGCCAATTACTTGGTCTTTTACACAATTCCCTTACAATAAAGCCTTTTACTTGTGGTTTTTTTGATTCTACATCATCTATATTAACACCATAGTTCCCTATCAGTGGATATGTCATGGTCACAATCTGCCCGCAATAAGAAGGGTCAGTCAAAACTTCCTGATATCCTGTCATCCCAGTATTAAATACAATTTCTCCAATAACCTGGCCTTGTACCCCAAAACTAATGCCTTGAAAAACTGTACCATCTTCCAAAATTAAAAATGCTTTCATATGGTCGCCACCTTTCATCTATGTTTATTGTTTTTATATTTTCCTGTCCAACTATCCAACTGACCAACTGAAAAACTTTCTCACCCCAACGCTTTCGCAATTTGGTTTTTCATTTCAATCGCAGCTTTTCTTGCCGCTTTCGCAAAATCTTTTTCATCATAGCCATTTTTCATATAAGCACACATAATACCACGTGAAGAATTAACAATCGCACCTAACCTATCAGCATTAAAGCAAGGTACCACATCATCTGCTGTTCCACCTTGGGCACCGTATCCTGGCACCAAAAAATATGTGTTCGGCATTTGCTTTCTAAGCATAGCAGCTTGCTCAGGATAAGTAGCACCAACTACTGCCCCAACGTTATTATATCCATATTTACCTATCGATTGCTGTCCCCATTTATCTACCAGATTTGCAACTCTACTATAAATAGGCTCACCCTCAACCAACAAATCTTGTAACTCACCCGAAGAAGGATTAGACGTTTTTACAAGTGTAAAGATGCTTTTTTGATGCTCATTACACATCTCAATAAATGGCTGCATCCCATCTGTTCCCAAATATGGATTGACGGTTACAGCATCACTTGAAAAAGCTTCTATCTGCTGCGTCTCTACAACCGTATTTCCAAGATATGCAGCAGCATATGCAGCAGCGGTCGAACCAATGTCATTTCTTTTAGCATCGGTAATTACGTATAGCCCCTTTTGCTTTGCATATTGGATAGTCTTATGCAGCACCTTAATCCCTGGGATACCATACATCTCATAATACGCAGACTGTGGCTTCACAGCCGGTACAATATCACAAATGGCATCAATCAATTCACGATTAAAACGTAATATGGCATGTGCTGCCCCCTTTAATGTTTCACCATGCTTTTTATAACTTTTTTCTCTTATACTTTTTGGTACATACTCTATTTTAGGATCTAAGCCTATTACAGAAGGATTCCCTTTTTGCTTAATTCCTTCTATCAATTTATCCATTGACACAACATACCACTTTCCTTTCCACTTTTCACTACAAAATCACTTTATCTCTTACAACGACCTTCCCATTTACAATGGTATAATATACTCTGCCTTTTAATTTATAACCATCATAGGGTGAATTTTTGCTTTTAGAATAAAACTGATTAACATCTACCGTATATCCTTCTTCTTTATCTAGCACAATAATATCAGCAGGTTTACTAATGCCCAAAGAGCCTTTGTTAAGCCCTAAAATATCAGCAGGATTAATACACATCTTATATAAAAGCTGTTCCATGGTTAATATCCCTGTATCTACTAGATACGTAATCCCTAATGAAAGTGCTGTCTCAAGACCTACAATGCCATTAGCAGCTAAATTAAATTCTACATTTTTTTCATCGCGATGATGCGGGGCATGGTCGGTGGCAATGACATCAATGGTGCCATCTTGCAAGCCTTTTTTAATCGCTTCCACGTCTTTGGATGTTCTAAGCGGTGGATTCATTTTCGCATAAGTATTATACCCTTCTACCGCTTCATCTGTTAGCGTAAAATAATGCGGACAAGTCTCACATGTCACTTTAACGCCTCTTGCCTTAGCTTGGCGAATAAGCTCAACACCCCCTGCAGTACTGACATGCGCAATGTGCACAGGTACATTTTCCGTTTCCGCAAGCACAACATCTCTTGCAATCATTACTTCTTCAGCTGAACGGCTAATCCCCTTAAGACCTAAATACGTAGACATATACCCTTCATTCATTACGCCATCATCAATCAAACTCAAATCTTCACAGTGAGAAATAACAGGAGTACCAAACATATTTGCATATTGCAGAGCTCTACGCATAATTGAAGCACTCATCACAGGGTTACCGTCATCTGATACTGCTACTACACCTGCAAACTTAAGCTCTCCAATTTCTGCTAACTCTTTGCCTTGCAATTTCTTGCTAATTGAACCGATAGGGTATACATTAACTGCTCCTACTTCTTTGCTTTTTTCTTTTATATATTGTACAATGGATTGATTGTCTATCACTGGGTCTGTATTGGGCATACAGGCAATAGAAGTAAACCCACCGATCGCCGCACTTCTTGTACCGCTTTCAATATCTTCTTTGTACTCATAACCAGGCTCACGCAAATGACAATGCATATCTATAAGCCCTGGCATTACCCATTTTCCTTTTGCATCAATAATGGTCATTTCGCCTCCGCTATAATCTAAGTCTTTTTCAATCTCAACGACTACACCATTCTCGATAAAAATGTCCATCACATCATTGCGTTTATTAACAGGGTCTAACACATGTCCGTTTTTAATGAATATTCTCAACATTACCACCCTTTCTAGAAAGTAAATAAAGTAGTGCCATACGCACCGCTACGCCATTGGTTACCTGTTCATTAATC
>SKGK01000183.1 GCA_007117465.1 Clostridia bacterium
TAATTATAGATTTCCAACTTAGGGAGTAGAAACAAATAAAGTCCTCTAAGCAACTGCCGAACAATCTTAACCTGTGTCTTCACAGATTTTTTAATTCTATTTTCGGCAACCTCATGACTCTTGGTAATATATTCTTAAACTCCTCCGCCGCTATCATATTGTTCAACTCATTAAAACTTCTAAAGCTTAATATGAATCCTACTAAGACTGGCAATATAACTTGGTGCGTCTTATACGCAGAATTCTTTCGTCTATCTTTAACACACTTTAAACTTCTGCTAAAGAGAAGCTCTCCATCCTCCATCTACATACAGCGTTTGCCCATTAATATAACTAGCAGCAGAAGAAGCTAAAAATATTGCTGCTCCTATAAGCTCTTTCGTTTCTCCCCATCTTCCTAAAGGCACTTCACTTCTTACCCATGAATCAAAAGCCTCATTTTCAACTAATTCTCTGGTCAAATCCGTTTTAAAATAGCCTGGGCCAATAGCATTAACATTTATATTATACTTGCCCCATTCCGTTGCCATCGATTTAGTTAACATTTTAAGCCCTCCTTTTGCCGCTGAGTAGTTAGCTATGGAAGGTCTTGCACCTTCAGCATTTAAAGAGGTAATATTTATTATTCTCCCGTCTTTTCGCTTAATCATTTCTTTTGATACACATCTACCCACAATAAATGCACCTGTTAAATTAACATCTATAACCTTATTCCAATCTTCTATAGACATGTTATGCAATAGCGCTCTTCTATGAATCCCTGCATTATTAATAAGTACATTTATCTCTCCTACTTCTTTTTCAATGGCATGTATATTTTTTTCAACCTGCTCTTCATTGCAAATGTCAAAACAGTATCCGTAAACATCCCCACCTAATTGCTTTAATTTTTCTACTATATCATCAACAGCAATAGGGGTTACTCCGTTAATAACAACCCTAGCACCCGCTTCCACAAATCCCTTTGCTAATGCATACCCAATTCCCCTAGTAGAACCTGTAATAAGTATATTTTTTCCCCTTACATCAAAAAGCTCATTCATTTTTTAAAGTCCTTTCCCTTCCTATCTCTCCTCAACGCTTACCAGCGTCTCTCCACAATAAGGTATAATGCCAACTTTAGCTTCTTCACCCATTATATCAAACGCCATTTTTAAAGCCTCATTTATATCCTTTGCATAGTTAAACCCAAGGCATTCCATATCCGTTTTTGAAAACCCTTTCGATATACAGATAGTTGTTACTCTGTGTCGAACTGTAGAATGAAACAGTGGTACATTAATACCTACTATATCTTTTATTTCCCCTCTTGCTACTGCCGCTTTTTGTTCTTCAAAAGAAGCTAGCGTCCACTCTCTAAGCGTCTCTTCGTGCTGTGGTGCATTTCCACATAATCCTTCTCTTCCTTCAATGACAAAAATGAGAACGCCACCTTCTTTTACCCCATACTGAGCGTATATGTATGGTTTACACCCTTGCCAAAAATCAATATCACATGGATAAGCAGATGCGATAAGTATATCTGCCTGCTGGGGTATTTGAGGACACATGATTTTTTTAGCAAGCGCAGTCCCTGCTCTATGTGCTTTTATATAGTGTCCTGAGAATACACCCAGTATATTTTTATTTTCGTCAAGAACGGTATTTACTATATAGTCAAGTCCTACTTGGCCCGCTATCTGTTCCATTTCTTTACGTGTTTCATTATCTGCATTGCCACACACTTCAAGAACTGGTTGCAATGTACAAGCCATTAAATGTGTTACTTCTGTTGTTCTCTCACTACAAACACCGGGCTGTATCATTTTAGCTCCTCCACCCCAGCCTGCAGCAATATGAGGAACAATATTTCCTATTGCTATCTTAAAATCAGCATTAATAACTTCTTCATAAACTTCTATCGGTGTGCCATTTTCAGACTTACCCATATTTACAAATCGACTCTGATCTTTATAATCTATGTTTACAAGTTCATATCCTAAAATATTATTTATACCAATATGTGTCTCTATTTCCTCTTCAGTCATCTGCCTGTGCGTTCCTAATCCTATGACAATTTTGATATGCTTTTTTGGAACACCAGCCTTTTCAAGTTCTCTTAACACTGGTGGCAAAAGTTTTTTCTTGGGCGTAGGACGGGTTATGTCATCCACCATTATGACAATCTTCATCTGAGCGTTCACAAGATTTTCTAATTTCTCTGTTCCTATTGGATGATTGAGCGCATCTGCTATCACCTTGTCTTGCTCTGGTATAAAATCTGCCTTTACGGGTGCTGCATAAAACATAAAATTTTTATCCTTCACATCAACTTGTAATGTGTCATCGCCATAAGGTATCTTATATACTGCCATTGTCTTCCCCCATTTCACAATATTTTCTCTCACAAGAATTTCAAGTCTTTTAATTCTCATAAATATTCATTTACTTTTTCACATACTGCACTTTTATCTCATCCGGCACAGATATATTCACTTTGCCTTGCTTACATGCTACTTTTATCTTTCCTGCTGGAACATTCACCTCAAAATCCAGAGAATTCAATGTTTCTGGTATGCGTGGAGAAAATTGTATTTCTTTCCATCCAGGCACAGTCGGCGTCAATCCAATAATATCTTCAATAAGCACAGAAATAGGTGCGCTTGCCCAAGGATGACACAGACTTGTGTTCCACTTCTGATCTTTTCCCCAAGCTTCAAAGCATGTAGTCGCGCCCTCTCGGATCATATTGACCCATGAACGCTCATCTTCTGAAAGTAGAAGCTCGTATATCAGTCCATATTCTCCTGCTCTAGCAAGACCTTTTAGTAGGAAATAAGACATATAGACCCCACAATTCAACCTTTTTCTTCTTACCAATTCCACTACGTTATTTAATGCCTCCTCAGGCACCATATCGTAAAACAACGGAATAATATTAGACTGAAGCGCTGAATGCGTAGAGATCGTGGAATCATTAAATAATTTGGTCTCTTTATTATAAAATGCCTTGTTAAACGCTTCTTGAAGACTTGAAAAAGAATCTTGGTAAGTAATCCCTAAAATATCTCTGATTTCATTCATTGTCTTAACTGCACCGCAATAAAAAGCATTGATGACATTATGACATCCGTCTCCTACTATCGGTTGGGTTAATGCAAAATCATAATCATCCCTTAAATTGTCCGGCCAATCTACAAGGTTCCATTTTTCCCTAACATTTTCAATTAACCCGTCTTCCCTTTTATACTTATCAAAATATCGCATACAGCCCTCTGCAATAGGATGCATCTCTTCTAAGAAACTTAGATCCCCAGTATGTTTATAATACGTTAATAGTTGCATAGGCCACTGTAAAGAAAAATCAGCAATTTCCTGCATGAGGCCTCCGGGTGCTACAGCCATAATACCTGGGCAAATAAAGGTTGAAAGTGCAAAATCCAATAATGCCTTTTTATACAATCGGCAATCACCCGAAAGATAAAGGTGTGACTTAGCTGTAACCGTAGCATCTCCTAGATATTGTCCCTTCTCCCTACCCGGACAGTCTACAAAAACCTCCTGTGAACCAATCACAACACCGTTTTTGCATATATTCCACACGCTATTTAACATTTCGTTTGAAGAATTAAAAGTACATTTATTTTCATCAAAAGGATAATGCTTGACAACTGCTAAAAAACTCTCTGGCCTCACAATACCTTCCGGCGCAATAACTTCAACATATCTAAAGGCTTTATAATCAAAATGTTCTAGCGTATCATTTTTGCCTGATAATGTCCATAGTTCCCTATAAGTACAATTAGATCTCATGTTATATCTGACGGATTGTCCTTTTCCTTCCTCCATTTCTTCTCCACACCTTATTTCAACTACCTGACCTGATTCACCCTTTGCCTCCATCTTAAACTGGCCAGTTAATTCCCGGCCAAAATCTATAATATAATGTCCGTTATCATTTTTTTCAACTTTCAAGGGTTTTACTTCATACACCTGTACGCTCGGGGTGATTTGCTGTACTAATTTGTGATCATCACATATATTAACTACTGCATTTTTCCAATGCGTATCTTTAAAGTTCAGCTCCCGCCAGCCATTCTCTGCCAATCTCTCATCAATATTTTCTAAATATTGTGTATCATATCCCGTTGTTTCCATGCCTGTGTATTCCTTAGAAATTGTGTATTTCCATGAAGAATCCGTATAAAGGGATAGATCATCGTTAATAAACACTTCCGATATAAGTCCTTGTCTGTAGTCACCGCTGTTCCACACCCTATTGATAAGTCCTTGATAATATACGTGAACAGCAATCACATTTTCTCCCTTTTGAATAAAATCAGAGATATCAAATGTATTATAATTATAATGAAAATAGTAACCCGGTGCAGGGCCTTGTCCTACAAATTTACCATTTATATATAGCTTGTAATAGTCATCTGCCGTAATATCAATAAAAGCATTTTCTATATCCGTTGAAACAGTAAATTGTTTTCTCACAAGCATATGACGATTTTTTAGATCTTCCCTGTGATTATTAGTCGCTTCCTGCTTTTGTTCCTTATGAAACACATTAATAGGCACCAGCCCATGAAACTGTTCATCCATGATCCATTTTGCCTTCCATATTTTGCTCGTGTTTGCATTCGGATAAAATCCTGATATACTGGTATTATTATCTTTCATAGTTTTTACTGATTTCTAAAGCGATTACAAATTGATTATCATCGTTTTAGAAATCAGGCTTTTTCACCTCTTTCTGTTTTATTTTTAATAATTAGCTGTTTTTTAAACTTTTTAAATATTTAACTGCATCTGCAGCCACAGCTTCATAATCATAAGCATAAAGATCTAAAGCTGCACCACCTTTGAATCCGATTTTTTCCAAAGCATTGATATAACTTAGCAAATCCATATCTCCCCTATCAGGCAAAAGATGATTATGTACCCCTCTGTACATATTTTCAATATGTACATGCACAATCTTTTTGTTTAGCATTTGAATTGACTCCATAGGTTTTTCATCGCATAGAAATACATGCCCTATATCTAAATTAGCTGCAAGATTTTCAGAAGGGATTTCTTTAAATAATGCCAATAATTCATTCGTATTGCCAACAATAAATCCAGGCTCAAATTCTACAGCGATTAAAACACCATAGTTCTCAGCAATTATAACTAACTCCTTTGTTCTTTTAATCATCAGTTCCCATTCGTTTTTATCGAATGTCTTTTTTTGTGTCCCTGAAATTATCAATATATTTGTACCATAATCTCTCACTTTAGGGATCGTCTTTTTTATAATATTATAAATTTCATCTTTATAAATATAATCACCATGACAACTTACTGCCGATACATATAATTCTAGTTGGTCAAGTAGATTTCTATTATGCTTTATTACATAATCTTCTAACAACTCAGGTCTGAGCTTAAAACTAGAATTTAACATACTTATTTCAACGCCATCAAAACCAAATTCTTTAGTAATTTCTAATGTCCTATTTAACGAATTGTTACTTAGCATTTGTGTTCTTGCACAAAAAAACATTAACTTCAACTCCAATCATTAATCTTATCGTAGCTATTAAATATATGTGTCATGTTATTTAGCATCATCAAGAGAATAACAAGCCCAGTGTAACGGGTCATTTTTCTTGATGATGCCTTATCCTTTTTTTACCCCATCATATAATTCATCAATCAGATTTCATACACGCTTCATTTTTTTATTTTTTTCTTTAATCTGGTCAATGCTTCTACAAAATAATAATCACCATAAATTAATGATATATTAATGCCTTTTTTAATTGGATAATTAAATGTTCCACCACCAATTAGCCCTTCTTGACCATCATTATCCCAATTTCCATAGTTTTGATATAATGATTTTACTATCTTCAAGCCTGCTTGGTAGTATGCATTCTTCTCATTTTCTAGCACCAATTCACTTATCTCAAATAATCCACACGCTGCACATGCTGCTGCAGATGAATCCCTAGGCATATCTTCTTCTACAGGTGCTCTAAAGTCCCAATAAGCGACATAATCCTCAGGCAAATTAGCTACAAAAAAATGGGCAACTTTTTTAGCTGCTTTTAAATATCTTTTTTCTTTTGTATATCGATATGATAACGCCAGTCCATATAATGCCCATGACGTACCTCTTGACCATCCCGATTCAGGTGAATAACCCTGTCCGCCTAAAACTCTTATTTTTTGACCTGTTTCAGGGTCAAACTCTACCATGTGATTGACAGAACCATCTTCACGGATAAATTCTTCAAGTACCATATCCGCATGGGCCATTGCGATATGCTTAAAGCGCGGGTCATTTAATTGTTCAGATGCCCAATAAAGCAGTGGAAGATTCATCATACAGTCAATAATAGCCAATCCTGATGTGCTCTCATTAACCCTATCATTCCATGCACGTATATAATTTCCTTTAAGGTTAAACCGACTACACAAATGACTCGCTGCAGTCAAGGCCCTTGTTCTTGATTCGTCATTATTAAACAATTCATAATGCTTTACGGCGGTAAGCGTCCACATAAAACCAACATCATGATGAAGTCTGATATACTCAGACAGCGGTTTATCTAGTTTAACTTCACATGAGACTGCAATTTCCTTAAATTCTTCCTCTTTTGTGTTCTCGTATAAAAGCCACATTATTCCTGGCCAAAAAGCCGTTGTCCACCGCCAATAATCTTTTTCACTTGCAAGTGCATATTTACCTTCGTTTGTCATTGAAGGAAAGTTTGAACCTATTGTTTTACTTGTTTTCTTAACTTTATTAACAACGCTTTCCCAGGCATCATCAATCCATTTATAATTTTTATCACTCATCTTGTTGTCCTCCTCAATATGGCTATTTTTTTTGAAACCATTCCTGATTTAGATTCTATCAAATTTATTAAATCTAATCTTTCACTCCTTTGATCATATTTATAGGGTTTATCTTTCACAAAACGATATTTTATACTAAATTGATATCTCCCCTATATTATTTCAAAAAAGAAGTTACGCTTTTATGCACCTCTCCATCTCTTCTGGATACTTAAGACCCCATTTACATCTGATATTATCCATTGTTTCCATTATTTCAACTGTCTCGTCTATAGACATTAGGTTGCTTTTAATCTTACCTTCTTTTATACAATTCATTACTTCTTGCGCCTCATAACCTTTTCCTGTAGATATATGAGGCATATTATACTCTATTTCTTTTTCTCCAACTTTTACAGTAAATTCGCTTGCTCTAAAAAAGGAAGGGATTTCAATATGGCCCTTAGTCCCTGCAATGATTGCATGCACCCTTTTGTAATATGAAATAGATGTTGTCAACAATGCAGCTTTACCATCTTCATACTCAAAAATATGAGAACCTCTTTCATCAACACCTGTTTGAGCCATACATACATTTGTTTTTATATTAATTGGCTGTTTTTTAAATAACATACTTGCATAAGATATAGGATATATTCCTTGATCCATCAAAGATCCTCCTGCAAGATTCATATTATAAAAGCGTCCTGTTAGATCCATAGGCGTTTTAAAAGAAAATTCAGCTTGCAAGAACATAACCTCTCCAATTACCCCTTCTAAAATAAGTTTGTTTATTTCTTTTGTTGCAGGCAAAAAACGGGTCCACATCGCTTCCATCAAAAATAAATGTTTATTTTTTGCAAGCTCTCTAAGATGATTAGCTTGTTTTGCATTCATAGTAAAAACTTTTTCACATAGTACATGTTTACCATGGTTAAGAGCTTGCAATACATTTTCATAATGAAAGTTGTGGGTAGTTGCTATGTAAACTACATCTACCTCTGGATTTGATAATAGCTCTTCATAATTTGTGTAATACTTTTTAACATTAAATTTTTCTGCAAAAGCTTTCGCTTTTCCTGGTGTTTTAGAACCAACAGCAATTAGCTCTCCGTCATTAAGTGTTTCTAAGCTTTGTGTAAAGTTATCAGCGATTTTGCCACAACCAATAATTCCCCATTTAATAGTCATATTTATATCTCCTTTAATATTTTTTTCTCCATAACACTTGATATTTTATTGGTTCTGCTTTATGTTATTAACGCTTATAATTTGTTTTTCTTTGTTATAATTTCACCAGATGACAGGACAATCTCGGCGGTCCACTCACCTTTATTATCTTCTATAAATAAAGGATTCTGTTTCCAGTTATTAAACCAAAATAATGAAAAAGGTTCATCATAACAGGTATATATTAATTCATCCCCTTTATAAAAATTTACATAGTTTATTGTCTCAGGATTTAGGCTTGCAACTCTTAACCACCTTTTCCCTTCATACTCAATCTCAGGCTCAAATCCATGAAAATAAAATTGCTCTTCTTTAGTTATTTCTTTTAATTTTATACCTATCCCTTGTGCCATTCTGTATGCAAAAAATTTATCTTCACCATTTAAAACGCCCCACTTTACTGGTGGTTCTTGTTTTGTCAAATTATTATAATATCCCCATGAAGCATGCAGATTAAAAGCAACCTCCATATTGCCAATTGACTGAGAATCTTCATTACAAACGACAGGTTTACCTGGTGAAATTTCCCTTACCTTTTGAATTAGATTATAAAATTTTTGTCTGCTACAGTTATTTCCATGAATTAATATGACATCTGAAACCTTTGTTACCTGCTCATTATAGTAGCCGCCTACAAGACTAGAACCCACCGGCATACCCCCTGATGCTTCTTTTGCAATGTTTATTAAAACTGCCATCCCCTCGTCTTCTAATGCTATAGGATGTGACTTGAATGCATTGTGTTCATTACCAATTTCAATCATAACGTTTGTATATTTCTGATTTTTTAGATGTTTTGAAGCTGTTTTTACTGCGTTTACTACAGTAGTAGCATCTTTCATTCGGCTAATCTGCATATGATAAAAGTAACTAACAATCACTACCATCCCTTTTTCATCCGCTGCCCTAATAATGCGATCCAATCTATCTAGGTATTTAGGATCGATACTTAAACCATCATCGCTAAATGGGTTATTATTAATGGTATCATTGCTAATGGTAAAGCACGGTCCCCCACCTTGTATACCCACTGTAAAAGCGCGTAAACCATAATCATACCATTCATCTAATGATGCTATTAAATCATCTGTATTTTTATCCGGGTCATATTTATCTACGCCAAAGCGATTAAATCTAGAAATATCTTCTTTTTCATCAAAAATTCCTTGTATAAATCTTGCGTTCATTAATAATCCATGGGATGACTCCTTACTTCCGTCAATTTCAGCATATGTTTTCTTCCCATTAATAAAAAAATCCTCACCCTGTATTGTTAAAACTGTTTTTCCCATAACATTGCTACCTCCTAAAATTAATATAATCTAAAATTTTTACACTATTAAATCCTTAAAATGTGAATCTAGCAGCAACTATATATCTGCAATAGTAATTGTGTTATAATTCCTTATACAGCCTATCATACCATGCAAACTTAAAATGCTTTTTCGAATTAGCATCTGTTTCATACCCAGGGATATGTGGAATGCTAGGTTCTGGATCTTGAAACAGCAAATAGGCATCCGGGTCATCTGGCATTTCTTTCTTTGGATACTTTTTCCATCCATCATCTTCAATAGGTACCATATACCCTTCTTCTTTGAAATATTTAATTAGTTTTTCTCTCATTTCTTTTGTTTTTTCAAAGTACAAAGGACTATATGCCTTATTCCTTGTCTCTTCCGGATCGGTCTTAAGATCAAAAAGGAATTCTTTATTGTCAGGAGCAGAATAAATATATTTATATTCTTCATTTAGTGCCATGTAGCAAGCATATCCTTCTTTTTCATACTGACCAAAAATCATATCTCTATTGCTTCTACCATCAAGAATTTTAAACAAGCTTTCTCCTGAATAATCTTCATTAGCAGGAATGCCCGCAAATTCTAATAGCGTTGGCATGACATCTATCAAAGATACCGGCGTATTACATATTTTATTCTTTTCACAGCCCGGATATTGCATGAGCATTGGAATTCTCGCAGCTGAGTCAAGAAAACATCTTTTACCAAAACAGTTGTAATCCCCAAGCATCTCTCCATGGTCTGATGTGTAAATAATGAGCGTATTCTCTAAAAGATTGTCTTTTTCCATGTATTCTAATAATCTTCCTAGATTATAATCTACAAATGATACTTCTGCATAATAATATGCTTTCATTAAACGTATAAGGTTATCATCCGTACCTTGATCTTTATATTTATATCTGTTTTGGAACTTATTCCATAAAGTCTGCAGTGCTTCCGATTTTTCTGGTCTTTTAGGAAGCGGCATATCTGGCCCACGATATAACTTATTCCAAGGTACAGGCGGTTCAAACGGCGGATGTGGCTTCTCAAATGAGGTCATTACAAAAAA
>SKGK01000146.1 GCA_007117465.1 Clostridia bacterium
ATCGAACGATGGCTAAATGCACCCGTACAGCACAAGGATGGAAGGCTTGAATATCCGCAACGAGGAACACCGCAAGGCGGTGTCATTAGTCCGTTGCTGGCCAATCTGTTTTTGCATTACGTGTTTGATGTTTGGGTAGAACGGCACTGGGGTGGTATACAATTTGAACGCTATGCGGATGATATTGTGTGCCACTGTCATTCACCCACAATGAACTGATTTCCTCGCGGGACGAAGATAATGAGGATGCACCGGTTGAATTTGAGGTGGCAAAGAGGACTGGCAAATACTATTGTTTTCCAAAAAATGTGTTGTCACTAGAGCACGATCTTTATATTCATGAAGATATTAGCCTGGAAAGGAAGCTGTTTATAGCAGAACGTAACATATCAGTTTTTCCGAAAATTGACCGAATGGTTTCAAAGTCAATATATGTGGGTGGGGATGATGAAAATGCAATTCCAGAATCAGTGTTTTGGGACTTGCTAAAAAAAGTGTCCGGTTTTAGTTGATCAGTACAGTCCAGTGTGGTAAAGAAGTTAGCTAATAGGGTAAAAAAAAGGGGGTAGCTAACACCCTGCATGCGGATCCGGTTAAGGCGTTTGACCAAAAGTAATTAAATTGAAAACCTAATTAGCTTGTAGTTGGTGAATGCTTGCATTTTACTAAGAATAGACTCTAGCAATTAGCAGGAGATACATGAAAAATTTCATATTAAAGAAACGTTACTATATTACAGCAACGTTGTTCATGTCTTTGATTGTCGGTATTATATCTATGTATATAATACTTAAAAATGCTTATGATTCTTATTGGCTTGTTATATATAGGGTTCAAACAGCTGATTTTAACATCATATCCTCTGCTGCCACTGGCACAGTAAGTGGTGTTATTGAAAAAAACGATATTGAAAAGGCTATTGAAATAGTCGAGTCGAATTATTGTTTGTTTAGAGTTAGCATAAGTCGATGTATAGATGACAGTTGCGACCAGAAAGAAGTTATTGCTGACAATGCTAATTCTTCAGCAACAAGATGTAAATCACTTGATACGTCATTATTACCTGAAATTGAAGTACCTGTTTTCAAAAATGGTAATAGTTTACGAACTATAAGCTATGCACATACATACTCAAAAAATCATGAAATATCAGATTTTTTGAGTAAGCCTATTGGTTTTTTAAATTTATATCGTGGGAATCCGATACCTTTCAAGAATGATATATATAATTTTTTTGAAAGCTGGTTTGTTGGAGAAGCCAATGCGTCGAGACACTCTATCTATAAAAATGGAACATTTTTAAGCTTATTTATTTCGATTACAATTTTTTTAATCTTATTTTCTGTAAGGCTTATTTATATATCTGAGATTAAAAGGAATTTACTTTCCAGAAAATTTGTTGATTTTATTGAGCGTACGTCCGCATGAGGTGTGGTATGGATAGTATCAATGATAAGTATAACCGACTTAATAAGTTAAAGAATAGAATTCTAAAACATAATATTTTCTCAAGTGCAAGCAAAGAGTATAATGATTTTGAAGAAGTTATTGATCTTCTCCTAGAAAAAGAAACTTCTCCAATTGATTTTGAGCAGGAGATACAGGCATTAAATATAAGGCTAAACCAATGTATAGCTGGAAAAAAACGTGCATTATCTTCTTTAGAAAGAAATATTGAAAAAAATACCTTGAAAAAAATCTTTGATAAAAGAAAAATTGGGATTGTTGGAGGGCATAGAACAGATAGGGAAGAATTAATAAAATATATAAAACTAGTTGGAAATGGGGCTTCAATAAAATTTCAAGAAACCCCACCCGAAAACGTTCCTCCACATAGAAAATTTAAGGAAAAATATAGAGATATGGATGTTATAATTGCTATAACAGGATATGTAGGTCACTCTCTCACTAATCACGTAGGCAAAATTGAAAAGGAATGTAATATCAAGACCATTTTTATTGCGGATCTTTCGGATATAGACACATTTATAAAAGAATTAATTCAATGTATTGACTCTAAAGAATAACATTACAAAATTCTCTTCATAATATAGAAAACCGCAAAATCAGCCTTGCTGATACCGCTAGTATAATGTGGGTAGTTTATCCGTAAGCGCCCATGAAACAGCACCTATAATTTAAGATTTAATCGCGACAAACTATCTCCATCACTTTTAATCGATCGAGGTCGGTATGAGCAACCAAACCAAGTAACACACCTGGGGATTGAGGGGAGTGGTTAGCGTCATTGCTAACTGGAAAGTGGATTGCTTATCATCTAGGATCCTTAATTGACTGTAAATACAACTTCGTTTTTGTTTATATCATGAACTATCATTGAGACATTTCTGAAACGTATAGTAGTCCCTTCGCCCTCTAAGTTGTAACTTAGATATTGTTGGAAATCAGGTCTTGCCATATTTTTAGAAAACTCTCTGTACGAAATTTTTATCGTATTGCCACTAATACCTTGATACATTAATTCGTACTTGAATCTCTCTTAAACATCTGATTTTTAAATGTCACTTTAGCAAGTAACCATTACCATCTAAATCTATTAAACATATTCATGGATAACTCCAAATACTCCCATAGCCAGCCTCATGTGCGAGTATGGCCCATGTTGCATAGGGAATGTTTCGTTCACCAGTTTTCCAGGCTCTAACAGTCCTAGAGCCTGAAGATGCTCCTTGTGTAGACGCACCCACTAACTCAGCTATTTCAGAATCACTTAGGTTCAATCGA
>SKGK01000142.1 GCA_007117465.1 Clostridia bacterium
CTGGAAACCACATAGATTTTGGAGCAAGAGGGTATGATCCGAGGGTGGGGAGATGGCTTACAATTGACCCCCAATTTAAGAAACAACCAGGATGGTCGCCTTATAAAGCATTCTTAGATAACCCCATTATCTACATTGATCCTGATGGAGAAACAGAATACATGGTTACTCATGTAAAAGATAACGTTACTGGTAAGACATATACTAAAATCGATGTAATTGATGAGAAAAAGACAAGGCGTAGAACAATAGAGTCTGCTGCAAGAATTTCACGAGATCCAGTAATAGATAGGTATGAGTATGATGATATTTACCGCCATCAAACACTTGAAATAAATGAAGACGGAGCAACATTAGAAGAAGGGCAGACAACGTATAAGCACAGCTATTCTCGACTTCCGTTTTTTGCTTGGGTTCCAAAAATTAATATTCCAGATGTTTCTGGTACAGGTGGAGGAGAGCAAGGTTATGGAGCTGCTATTTGGGGACTTGCTGATTCTGATCCAAATGATAGTAAGAAACCTAAGGCTAGACACCAAGGAGATGGAATTGATGTTTCAGGTATTTTGTCGCTCAGGGATAATACGAGAATATTTAGTAAAGGAAAATGGTTAAATAATACTAATCAGATGAAAAAACTTCTTGATGTTACTAGGTCATCACTTGATTTAGGCGGAGTCATTGGAGATGGAATCAATGCCTCAAGTTCTCAGGAAGAGCCAAACATAACTATTTTTCAGTGTGAAGCATGCGTAAAAGGAGGTAGACATAGTATTTACAGGGATAGTAGTGGAGTTGTTACGCCTACAGAAGGGGAACCTACAGAGAAAAGATCTTCTCATAATTAAAGTTCAATATGGGTAAAACGGTAAAGATGCTTTTCACACTACTTATTGTAAGTATTTATTGTTGTGGTCATTATTCTGAAAAATATGACACAACTTTAAATCAGGATAATATTGAATTGAATATTAAACAGAATTTTTTTGAAAACGGTGGAAAATTAAAGACAAACTACAAAAATGGAGAAAAGCAAGGATATGTGAAAGGTTATTACGAAAATGGAAATATAAAATATACTGGTTGGTATACTGATGGAGAAAAAGATAGTATTTGGCACTGGTATTATAATATGGACATAGGTGAGGAAGTAGTTAAAGTTGTAGAAAAAATGGGAGAAAGGAAAGCAAATATCTCATCAGAAGCTATTTTATGATAATGGGACTATTCAAACTTATATTTTTTGTGATCCTATAGGAAACCCTGCCTATAAAAGAGAGTATAACAAAGAAGGAGATTTTCTTAGAGAAGAGGGATTAAAATCACCTCATATAGTCATTGTAACTTCAAATGAAAACATTCATGAATTTTCTTTGAATGATACTCTAACGGCTCGTATTTATTATATCTATCCCCCAGAAACAGAGGTGGACTTACTCGTTCGTGTAAAAGGGCTGCAAGAGGAATGGCAAACGCTAAAGTCTTCAAGTATATATGATCCTATTTTCTTTTCAGCTTTACTCAATGAAGTTGGAATTTACAAGCTGGAATCAAAGCTGATACTTAAGGACAAACAAAAATCATCAGAATCCACCGAATATATTAATCAGGTGAAATTTACTGTACGGTAATCATTTATGAGACTTTTTTATGTCATTTTGTAGTCCAAAGTTGGGTAAACAGTAAACTTGCTGGATTATTTCAGCAGTATAAGTGTAATTTCTAAATTTTTATTTTAAGCACCTTACGCTAAACTGTTTTTGGAATTAGGATTTTTGTACAGTGCTGTGATTAATTAGTTTTTATATATCATATTTCTTACTGGATAGGGAAATCCTTTAAATTTTAATATGACAGCATGATTAGGGCTTTCGCTGATAAATCCCTCTATATGAAGATGTGGTCGCGAGGAAAATCCAGAGTTGCCAATGAGTCCTATAGGTTGGCCGCTATATACTGTGTCAAAAACAGAAACCATGGCTGTTTTTTTATGAAGGTGTAGCATTTTTATCACGATTCCCTCGCAATCTATTGCTATTTGATTGCTGTATACACTAAAGTTGTTTTTTGATCCGACCCCATGATCTTTGATTGAATCTACGACAGAAACTATTTTACCGCAGCAAGGAGCATAAACAGTATCTCTAAAAATCAAGTAATTATTAGGGTTTTCATTTTTGTTGAATCGGTGGGTTAACAGTCCAAATATGTTGATTTTGTCAATATCCATTGCAAACTTACTTGAATAACCAGAGTTGTGGTAATTAGTAATTTGATTTGTTCCACCTTGATGTATGTAGAAAATACCTCCTTTTAGGGGGGAGTCTATTCTAAATGTTTGATGCTGATTTGTTTTAAAAGTTGATATATATCTGCCTGTTTCGTTGATTAAAAACAATAACAAAATTGATTTTAGGACTAAAAAAATAATGTTTAATATACTGATTTTTGTGTGAGATGGTAGATTTCTAAAGTTTTTTATTTTAAGTATAGTTATGAATATAAATGCTGTAGGATACAGAGTTATGAGCCAATATGATCCGAAATCTGGCCAAGGAATTAGTGCGGTAGCCAAAAGGAAATATAAGAAAGAAGTAAATATACTTATAGTTTGTAAAAATTTTGAAGAAGGGTTATGTAGTATGTAAAAGAGTAGAATTAAAGGAGCTGTAAAATAAGGGTGGAAGATATAAATCATGATAAATTATTCTATTGCGCCGAGACTCCCTTTTTATAACTTTC
>SKGK01000019.1 GCA_007117465.1 Clostridia bacterium
TAATATCAGTACGCAGGGAATTTGACGAGGACAAAGTAGAACAAAAGATATGCGGATACATAGAAGTATTAAAGAATCGTTACTACAAGGATTTAGTAAAAGCAAACGTATTCTATGACGAGGAAACAAACCTACTTTTACAACGAAGCGACAACGGAGACATAGGAGCTTACACGTTTAGATACAAAAAATATTTAGAAGGAGAACAAACTGTGTTTAAGGATAAGCCATATAAAGGGGAGAAGGTATTCAATGACAAACCAAGCTAGATACAAAATGTTATTCGATTGCATGGAAGTAACAGAAATGAGCCAAGAGAATAAATTACTAACAGTCAAAATGCAGATACAGATTAAAGCGAATCACATTACAGAACAATCGTACAAGCAAGAATTAACAGATATAAAAGACTTCGCAGAATACGCATTAACTAGAATTTAGGGTTATGGAAGGATATAAATTGATAAGGGTACAATAAAAGCAAAGGGTGATAAAATTGGATACTAAAATAATAATCGACTACTTAGAATCATTAACAGAAGAACAAAAGATAAGCGAAATAAACAGAATAAGACTAGATATAGCTAAGGTTTCACCGTTTAAAAATGAGCCTGTAGATTGCGTTGTATGGGTAAGGCAAGAAGAAGTAGAAGCTAATGACTATAATCCAAATAGCGTTGCACCACCTGAAATGGAGCTACTGAAAAGGTCAATCGAGAATGATGGATATACTCAACCGATAGTGTCTTTTAAGACAGAAGGTAAGTACGAAGTAGTTGATGGTTTTCACCGAAAAAGAGTAGGGACGGAATATGCAGACATAAGCGAAAGAATAAAAGGTTATCTGCCGTTAGTAGTCATAAATAACGAGCGTGAAGGCAAAGGTGACAGAATAGCATCCACAATAAGACACAACAGGGCAAGAGGTAAACACAAAGTTGAAAGTATGTCGGAAATAGTAGTTGATCTAAAAAAACGCAATTGGAGCGATGCCAAAATAGGAAAAGAGCTAGGCATGGACCCAGACGAGGTTTTGAGATTAACGCAGATCACAGGATTAGCGGAAATGTTTTCAGATAAAGAGTTCAGCGAAGCATGGGAAGTCGAAACTACTACAGCAGAATTCGAGGTAATAAAAGATGAAAAGGATATGGCATGATTATAGAAAATGGGAAGATTTCAAAAACGGAATGTACAACGAAGTTAAAGACGAACTTAAAACAAATAGGGTTAGCGATTCTATTGCATTATTAAAAGATGAATATATTCTAGAAATAATCATGCGAGAAGTTATAACTAATTGGTTTTACGCATCAGAACAATTTCTAACACACAAAGCAAGCAACAGGCAAGCATGGTTAGGTCAGGCAGCTTGTAATTACGCACACAAGGCAACGGAAAGCGAAACGCGACAAGCCTGGAATCAGCTAACAACAGAAGAAATGAAGAAAGCCAATGATATAGCGGATATAGTAATAAAAGAATGGGAGTGCAAACATGAAAAAAGGATTGGGAATAAGCACGTTTGAAGCAGCTAAACAACGGATAAATTACACTTTTGATAACTTTGAAAAAGTATATGTTTCATTTAGCGCAGGGAAAGACAGCACGGTAATGTTGCACATGGTTATGGATGAAGCAATTAAGCGGAAAAGAGAAGTAGGCATATTGTTTATTGATTTAGAGGCCCAATACAAGGCGACTATAGATCACGCTGAAAACATGTTCAAGCAATACGATGAATACGCAAAGATATTTTGGGTCTGCTTGCCGATACATCTAAGGAATGCAGTTTCGGTATATGAGCCTCATTGGGTGTGTTGGGAAAAAGAAAAAGAGGATATGTGGGTTAGAGAAATGCCTAAAAACAAATGGGTTATATCTGATGAATCGTATTTTGATTTCTTTCATGCAGCAATGGAATTTGAAGAATTTGTGCCATTGTTTGGGGATTGGTATTCAGAAGGAAAGTCAACAGCTTGTTGCGTAGGGATTAGATCAGACGAAAGCTTGAACCGTTACAGGTCAATAGCTAGAAGCGACAAGGCAATGTACAAAGACTTAAAATGGACAACGAAAGTAACGGATCTAACTTATAACATATATCCAGTTTATGATTGGAACACATCAGATATTTGGGTTTTTCATGGCAAAAACAAAGATAAAGATTACAACAAATTATATGATTTTATGCACCTTGCAGGACTATCTATACACCAAATGCGAATATGCCAACCATACGGCGATGATCAAAGAAGGGGTTTATGGTTATTTCACTTGATAGAGCCACAAACATGGGCCAAAGTAGTCGCAAGGGTTAACGGTGCGAATAGCGGATCGCTCTACATGCAGGAATGGGGCAATGTGAACGGATACAGAAAAATAACAAAGCCAAAAGGGCATACATGGTTTTCGTTTGCACAACTTTTAATCAATTCAATGCCACCAAAAACAAAGGAACACTTTACAAACAAAATATTCACGTTTGAAAAATGGTGGAAGGAACAAGGTTATCCAGATGGGATTCCAGATGCAGCCGATTATCAAATGGAACAAAAAAGATTAGCACCATCGTGGCGTAGAGTTTGCAAAAGCTTGTTAAGAAATGATTATTGGTGCAAGGGATTAGGATTCACTCAACATAAAAGTGCAGCATATACAAAATACCTGGAATTGAAGAAAAGGCAAAGAGAAGAGGCAGAATACAGAATTTAGGGTTATGGAAGGATGGGGAGTAA
>SKGK01000099.1 GCA_007117465.1 Clostridia bacterium
AGATTTTTTAAGTTATATAGAAACCATCCGCGGGAAATCTCGTAATACAACAAAAGAATATTTTTTGGATTTGCGTACTTTTTTTCGTTTTATTAAAAAGCACAAGCAAAAGGTTGCTGCAGATATAAGCTATGAGAAAATAACGATCGATGATATTGATGTAGATTTATTAAAAAGTATCACGCTAAGTGATTTATATGAATATCTAACCTATGTCAATCATGAGCGTGGGAACAATGCAAATTCGAGAGCAAGGAAAGTTGCCAGCATAAAATCTTTTTTTAATTACCTAACGGTAAAGGCGCATTTAATAGATGTAAACCCTGCCAAAGAACTTGAATCTCCTAAGGTACAAAAAAGTTTGCCTGCTTACTTAAGTCTAGACGAAAGCAAACAACTGCTTCAGGCAGTAAATGGAGACTTTAAAGAAAGGGATTATGCTATTTTAACACTATTTCTAAATTGTGGATTGCGTCTTTCAGAATTAGTAGGCATTAATTTGAATAAAATAAAAAATGATACCTTAACGGTTACAGGAAAAGGTAATAAAGAAAGAACGATTTATCTAAATAATGCCTGCATTGCTGCGATTGAAGCTTATCGAAAAGTAAGGCCCAATGATAGAATAAAAGATAAGAATGCCCTTTTTATCAGTAAAAGAAAACAACGTATAAGCATTAAGACGGTTCAATATCTCGTCAAAAAATATCTTGGCCAAGCGGGCTTAGATAAAGAAAAATATTCTGCACATAAGCTTAGACATACTGCAGCTACCCTCATGTACAAACATGGTAATGTGGATATTCGTGCACTACAAGAAATACTAGGTCATGAACAGCTCTCAACGACTGAGATTTATACACATGTAGATAACCAACATCTTAGAAATGCGGTCAATCAAAATCCCTTAGCGAATATTGACAAAAAAGAAGAAGAATAAAAACAGCTTATTCCTCTTCTTTCGTCATATCTATAATATCAATTTTTTTATAGTCTGCATTGATGCTGATACATTCTTCACAATTATCACAAATTTTCAAATCATCCAAATCACAAACATTACATTGGCCGCATTCAATACAAGTTTTGTCCTTTTCAAGTACACATTTTGTTAACGCCATTTTATTCCCTCAATTCTTTTGTATCATAAATGCATCGGGCGCATTTTCTTAATTTGAAGAAAATACACCTAATGCTATCTGTATCTTTTTCCATTCTACTACATTCAACATAACAAATCAATGATTTTTGAGGGTTTATTTTTTTACTCAAGTGGAATTTTAATACTTTCCCCTGGATAAATCATAGCTGTTTCCATGTCATTTTCTTTCATAATTTGATGAATAAACTTTCTCAAATCTTGATTGCGTTCATTGTACTGTTCAGCTATATTCCATAACGTATCACCTGAATGAATATGTACTCGGGCATAATTCTTCTCTCCCCTCCCCTGTACTGAAAGAGATCCCAGAATAAATACCGATATTAAAATAAGTAGCGCTAAACATATCGATATAAAAATGGTAAATCGTTTTGGGTTAAAAATTCGAATATAGTAGCTCTTTTTCATATTCTTCTTCCTCCTAGCATAGAACAGGCGTTCTGTATAATGAATTATATCAGAACGCCTGTTCTAAGTCAATAGTTTTTCAAAAAAAAAATCGAACAAACGTTTGAAATTTATTATACATTATGTTATAATATCAATAAGTTAGTATTGTAGTTATTTTAAACATCATAAGAACATAACTTGTACTTTTTTAGTGCTGAGATTTCTTTAGTAAACGTTTGTACATAATATATATATGAAAGGTGTGAAATTTTATGACAAAACCATTAACAGAAAAGCAAAAATCAATACTAGATTTTATAAACGAGGAGCTTGATAAAAAAGGTTACCCCCCTTCTGTACGTGAAATTTGTAAAGCTGTAGGATTAAGCTCTACATCAACGGTGCATGGTTACTTGCAAAGGTTAGAAAAAAATGGATATTTAAGAAAAGCACCCACTAAACCAAGAGCGCTACAAGTATTACTAGATGATAAGTCTAAAAAGAGAAGAAAAGAAAACGACAGCCTCCCCCAAAAGGAACTAGTAGAAGTCCCTATTGTTGGCAAAGTTACCGCGGGGCAGCCTATTTTAGCAGTTGAAAATATTGAAGATACTTTTCCGCTACCCGTTGAAATGGCTCGAAACGGAGAAGTCTTTGCACTTCACGTTAGTGGAGACAGTATGATCGAAGCAGGGATTCTAGACGAAGATTTAGTGATTGTACGGCAACAAACGACATGTAACAATGGTGATATTATTGTTGCTTTACTTGAAGATGAAGCAACTGTTAAGCGTTTTTATAAAGAAGATGGATTTTTTAGGTTGCAACCTGAAAATCAAATGATGGAACCCATTATTGTAAAAGATGTTACTGTTCTTGGAAAAGTAATTGGTGTATTTAGAGCATTACAATAAAGCATTATATAAGGCATAATCAACAAATAAGTTGATTATGCCTTGATTTTTTTGTTGCACACCGTTATTTTTTACGTACTATCTGTAGTATTTTAATTATTGCGGTATATGCAAGTCCGGCAATACTTAAGAACATAATAA
The DNA here is from genome assembly GCA_007117465.1 of Clostridia bacterium. Lineage (GTDB taxonomy): Bacteria > Bacillota > Clostridia > SK-Y3 > SK-Y3 > SKGK01. Next base: position 2,608 of record SKGK01000099.1, read on the forward strand.
GAGAAGCAATCGCGTTAATACTAGAGATAAACCGAATCAAAATCCTTGCGGAAATTCCCAGTGCTATTAAGATATATACAATCGTTAAAATATGTTTTTTATCTGCCAATGATGGTACAAATAT
>SKGK01000087.1 GCA_007117465.1 Clostridia bacterium
CAGCAATTTTTGAAAAAATAGTGGAGCATTTTTTCTTTATATGTGCATTTATTTCCGTTTTATCAGTTGCTATTATTACTGTGTATATTTTTATTAATGGGACACCTGCTATTTTTAAAATTGGTATCAAAGACTTTATTTTTGGGCTGGAGTGGAGACCTAGTATTGAGCTTTATGGTATTTTACCAATGATAGTAGGTTCGATTTTTGCGACAATGGGGGCAATTATGCTAGGCGTACCCATTGGTATTTTTACAGCTGTATTTTTAGCAGAAGTTGCGCCAAAGTGGCTTGTTAAAATTGTAAAGCCAGCGGTAGAGCTACTTGCGGGTATTCCTTCTGTTGTTTATGGTTTTTTTGGACTGGTAGTATTTGTACCATTAATACGACAACATCTAGGGGGACCAGGGAATAGTTTGCTTGCAGCTAGTATTATTTTAGGGATTATGATTTTACCTACGGTTGTAAGTATTTCTGAGACATCTATTCGTTCTGTACCAGAAAGCTACAAAGAAGGGTCTCTTGCAATGGGTGCTTCCCATATACAAACTATTTTCCGCGTGATTTTACCTGCTGCTAGGTCAGGGATATTAGCGGCAGTTATATTAGGAATTGGGAGAGCGGTCGGTGAGACGATGGCAGTTATTTTGGTAGCGGGAAACGCCGCTATTATTCCAAAATCTCTTACGCAGCCCATGAGAACGCTTACAGGAAATGTTGCGCTAGAGATGTCTTATGCTTTTGGATTACACCGTGAAGCACTTTTTGCAACAGGCGTTATTTTATTTATATTTATTATGACTTTAAATATTATTTTAAATATATGTATTCATAAGGTAGGTGAATAAGGTGAAAAAGCAAAAAATGATTGATGCTACGTTAAAAGTTTTTATATGGGCAGCTTCATTTCTTACGGTAGGTATATTAGCTTGGATATTATTATATGTTGTGACAAAAGGAATAGGGCATATCAATTGGGAATTTATTACAGCCGCGCCACAGCGTAATGGGCTTGAAGGCGGTGTTTTTCCAATGATTATGAATACGGTGTATATTATTTTATTCGCACTTAGTATTGCAACGCCTATTGGGGTGAGTGCGGCGATTTATTTGGTAGAATATGCTAAGCCAGGTAGAGTTGTGCGGGTGATTCGTTTTGCTACTGAAACGTTAGCAGGCATACCATCCATCATTTATGGTTTATTTGGTTATATGTTCTTTGTTATTACATTAAAATTTGGCTGGTCACTTATTGCAGGTGCATTTACGCTTTCTATTATGGTGCTTCCTACCATTGTACGAACCACAGAAGAGGCGCTAAAATCAGTACCGGCTATGTTTCGAGAAGGGAGCTTAGCATTAGGTTCATCAAAGCTTCGAACCATTACAAAAGTGGTGCTACCAAGTGCTATTCCCGGTGTATTAGCAGCAGTTATTTTAAGTATTGGAAGGGTAGTTGGTGAGACAGCAGCAGTCTATTTCACAGCAGGAACAGCGCTAAGTAGGGCAATGCCCGAGAGTATGATGCAATCTGGCAGAACACTAGCTGTGCATTTGTTTTTACTTGCAAAAGAAGCAATTTCTTTTGAAAAAGCATATGCAACGGCAACAGTGCTTATTATAACAGTTGCAATTATAAACTTTGCAGCCAATAAGATTGCATTAGCACTTAAAAGATGTTAAAAAGGTGGACAGTTAGTCAGGAAGATATAAAAGGAGAAAGATATAAGTAGGGTGAGAACAAAAACATTGAAAAGGAGTAAGGATATGAGTGGCGTAAAATTTGAAACAAAAAACTTGGACTTATTTTATGGAGATTTCCAAGCACTAAAGTCGGTAGATATTGAAATACCAAAAAAAGAAATTACTGCGTTTATAGGACCTTCAGGGTGTGGAAAGTCTACATTTTTAAAAACGTTAAACCGTATGAATGACTTGATAGAGGGATGTGAAATTACGGGTGAAGTGAAGCTAGATGGTAAGAATATTTATGAGAATTTTGATGTAATTGAACTAAGAAAAAAAGTGGGGATGGTATTTCAAAAGCCAAATCCATTTCCAATGAGCATTTATGATAATGTTGCTTATGGACCGAGGACACATGGTATTAAGAAAAAGGCGATATTAGACGAAATTGTAGAAAAGAGCTTAAAATCAGCAGCCATATGGGACGAAGTAAAAGATAGATTAAAGAAAAATGCATGTAGCTTATCAGGGGGACAGCAGCAACGTTTGTGCATTGCACGTGCACTAGCCGTAGAGCCAGAAGTGCTTTTGATGGATGAGCCGACATCGGCACTTGATCCTATTTCTACACTGAAGATTGAAGATTTGGCGGCAACATTAAAAGAGCAATATACCATTGCCATCGTTACGCATAACATGCAGCAAGCGGGTCGTATTTCAGATAATACAGCGTTTTTCTTATTGGGTGAGGTGGTAGAGTATGATAAAACAGTGAAGATTTTTAGTAATCCCCAAGACAAGCGCACAGAAGATTATATTACGGGACGGTTTGGGTAAATACAAAATAATTAATAATTAAAAATGAAAAATTAGTAATGAAAAACAGTAAAAATCATTATAGTATGAGAGGATGAGGGAAATGCCAGTACGTTATGAATTTGAAAAGGAATTAAAATCATTACATGACGATTTAATTAAAATGGGGCATATCATTGAACAGTCAATTGATGATACCATCAAAGCATTAAAAGAGCAAGATGTA
>SKGK01000127.1 GCA_007117465.1 Clostridia bacterium
CCAAGTTCAAATCTTTTATCTAAGATATCTTCTTGATATATTTCGGTGGCTAACGGAAATGTGACACAATACCTACCCATGTATATTCACCGCCTTTGTGATGTTTTTTGATTTTCTATATGTTGTTTAATTACACGAAAATACAATGTTGGTATTCGATTTATATTTCATGATTGTATTATACATCATGCTTACATAGAGAACAAGTGTTTTTTAAGTTTTTTATGCAAATCTATCTAAAACCTTAATTGAAAAAGCAGGCTTATATCCCCATCGCTGAAGCTAGGGGCTTAACGCCCATATTGGTAAATCTTGGCGAAAAAACTTTTTTGCCTACATCTTGACATTTTTATTTAACTATACTATAATGCTAATTGCTATAAAATATACCATACAGCATTGCGCTAAAAAAATACATTTTAAAAGTATAGCAAGAGGGGGGATACTTAGTCTTATGGGCTCTGTTATTGATTTACTCATTTTAGGCTTGATTTTTCAAAATCCCATGCACGCTTATGAAATTGCCAAAAAAATTCAAAAACAACACTTAGATGATATGGTAAAGTTAAGCATCCCTGCTATCTATAAAAATGTTATTAAATTAGATAAAAAAGGATATCTGCGGGCATCAACCATTACTCCAAATGATACAAATACCAAAACATTATACACTATCACCGCAGCAGGCAAGGAATATTTTAATGCACTAATGCAGCAAGATTTAGATGCTAATATAAAGATATGTTTTGACTTTAACACTTTTATCTTAAACTTAGATAACATGGCAAAATCAGATGCAATGCTTCTATTAAAACGCTTAGCATCTAATTTGAGCACACGAAAAAATCTGCTTAATCATCAGCTAAATGTCGATGACTTGCCCTTTACGGTCAAAAGTATTATCAAGCAACAGTATATGCTTATAGAAACACTGATGCTGTGGTTAGAGGAATTAATGCTTACGTACAAAAGTCAATACAAAAAAATTTATATAAAGGAGTTAGATCAATGAAAGCAAAAGTAAAAGTAATGTATCACACACGCAAAGGAAATACCGAAAAAGTAGCAAATGCTATCTGCCAAGTAGTAGAACAGCGCGTTCCAGAGCTCGTTCCACCTGCTTATCTACCTGAAAATCTTGAATTGTTATTTTTAGGTGCGGGTACATATATGGGCAAAGTAGATAAAACAGTCACTAAATTTATCAACATGCTTAGTAAAGACCGCGTAAGCAACGTTGCACTTTTCTCTACTACTGCAAAAGGCGATGAAGGTATCCAGCAAATGAAAGCATTATTAGAAGAACGCGGCATTCATGTATTAGAAGATACTTTTGTATGCAAACGCAAAGCTTTTCTGTTTGCTAATGCAAAAAATCCAAACAGTGACGATCTAGAAGCTGCCAAAGCATTTGCTGCCACTGTCGTCGAAAAACTAGCTGCTAACAAAAAAGCATAAAAGATTTTCCTAAAATAGCTCAAAGTAGATATCTGCTTCGAGCTATTTTTTTCTACATTCAAGTCACTTTTTTTCTCCTTCTTACTGCTTTTCATTTTTCCCCTCCAACTGACCAACCGACCAACTTTCTACTAGCATATTTTGCACCCAACTGCATCATACTATAAACCGTATAACTATAACAAGCAAAAAAGGAGTGTTCATATGAAAAGAATAAGACTTGCAGTCATTGGTACAGGTATGGCGTGGGGAAAACTACACTGGCCTGCTATACAAGAACTAAGCGATAGATATGAAATTGTTGCTGTTTGCAATCGTACCAAATCGGATGCAGAAAATTTTGCACGACAAATTAATCTTGATTTTAAAAATGTATATGACAATCATCACGAAATGCTACTACGTGATGACATTGATGCGGTAGACGTAATGGTACCAATTGAGCAAAACTATGATATCGCTGCCGATGTAATGAAAGCGAATAAAAATTTAATCGTAGAAAAACCACTTTCTGCTACAATGGAAGGTGCCCAAAGCCTGGTAGACTTGCACCGTAAGCACAATGTAAAAGTAATGGTGGCTGAAAATTATCGCTATAACGAAGAAATTAATAAAATCCGCGACATTATCTATCAAGGAAAAATTGGACAGGTCGTCTATTTTATCAGTAATAATGTGGTAGATTTTGAGACAGAACTGAAAAAAGATACTTTTGCCGCGAAAGAATGGCGACAGTACCCACAATTTAGGGGTGGGATGTTCTTAGATGCAGCAATTCATGATATCGCTGGTATGCGTCATATTTTTGGTGCAGTCGAACATGTCTATGCGATGGGCATTCCGCAGCAAGAAGCCTACAATCCATATATTTCCATAAATACGCAAATTAAATTTAAAACCGGCGTCATTGGGCAGTTCTCCTATTTTCCAGATGGCAAAGAAACCCAAGCCCCTCTTGTAGGATTTCGCATCTTTGGTATGAATGGAGAAATTTATCTCGAGGAAAAAACCTGTGGTATCATTAATATTGCCTACAGAGATGGTAGTAGAGAGCAGATTCGTTACACGCCAAAGCGAGGATACTATAATGAACTTTTAAATTTCTATCATGCCTTAAACGGTACGGAGGAAATTTCGGTTACGCCAGAGATTGAGTATGGTGATATGAAAATGGTATTTGACATTTTACAGTCCATCGAAAACAAAAAAACTGTATATGTAGATACCATAGAACCTTCTACACATAGACCTCATGAAATATACATGCATGATTATGAAGTAGACAGACAGAAATATCTACATTGATGGTTGAACAATGATATATATCCATTTGACACATTATATAGATTAAACGCTGCACCAAACCCATAACTACCATTACTACTCAGAGGTACATAGATTGTCCCTGAGTAGTAATAATAAAGTAGGGTGCATAAAATTTATTTGAATAATATTCTTCAAATAAATTTTATGCACCCAATAAAGTACAATTATTTGACACACCCTTAGTTTAAAAGATATAATAAGCTATTATATCATAAAGGAGTCTTTTAACATGAATTATACGTACATCGTAGCACCACTTATGGGTGCATGTATTGGCTACATTACAAATTTCATTGCGATTAAAATGTTGTTTCGCCCGTTAGAGATAAAATACTTTTTAGGTATACAGTTGCCCTTTACCCCCGGTATCATTCCACGAGAAAAAAATCGCCTTGCTAAAAGCATTGGACATGCGGTAGGACATAAACTGTTGACCGCTGACGTTATTTTAAATACCATTACCTCTTCCTATTTCCAAGAGAAAATTGCTGCTTTTATTGATGAAAAATTACATCAGATTAAAGCAGCCAATACAAAGGTAGAAGATTTTATACACTGTGGTCTGCGCCCTGACGAGACACATCAGTTAATCACCCTTATCGAAAAAGATGCTACCGCTTTTTTATATAACAAGCTAAATTCTCCAGAAGTTGTGGATAAATTAACACGCCATATTTCACAAGGCCTAGATGATTATATTGAAAAACAATTAAAGGGAAATGTTTTTAAAACCTTGCTAGGTATCAATCGGCGCATTACAGATTCGATTAAAAGTATACTCACCGAAAAAATCAAGGATGTGCTTTATGCAGATTCTCATGTGGTCATTGAAAATTTAGTAGAAGATGAGATACATCATATTTTGAATATGCCCGTAGATAATATTTTTCATCACTGGGAAGATAAAATCCCTGAAATCAAACAGATATTACTCGATGCTTTTAATCGTGCGATTCGTAATAATATTGAAACTATTACCGCAACACTTGACCTCTCTGCTATGGTCGAAAACAAAATCAATCATTTTGATATGGAAGAAGTGGAAACATTAATATTAGGTGTGGTAGAAAAGGAACTAAAAGCGATTATTTGGCTAGGTGCTTTTTTAGGATTAATCATGGGACTGATTATACCATTAATAGGATAGTAGCGAGTTGTTTAGTTGGTCAGGAAAAATATAAAAAGCGATTGGTATTACTACCAAGCGCTTCCTTTGATTTTCTAATTTTTATTGTTATTATGCAGAGTGGATTTGTTTTTTATTTAAACCATCCATCACTGCCATCTCCCCCATACCACGTTCTACATTCATTTCATAGATACGCTTTGATCCTAGTTTTTTAGCAATTAATTTTGCTGCAACTTGTGGATCAATCCTTTCCCCACAGGTAAATACATCAATGCTCGCATACCTATGTTCTGGAAAAGTATGGATCGCAAGATGTGATTCAGATATTACAACTACGCCAGACACTCCTTGCGGTGCAAATTTGTGAAAAGCTACTTCTCTCACTTCTGCTCCTGATTCTAGTGCAGCTTCTACCATTAGGCGCTCTACAAGTTCTGGGTTATCCAAAAACTCCTGGTTGCAATCCCATAATTCCATAATACAATGTCTTGAATAAGTTTCCATGATTTTACTCCCCCAATCTATTTATTTTGTTCTTCACCACGGGGGAAGGTTAGTTCAACCGATGCCCTAATCCCTAAGGACAGTTAGTTCAGCAGATGCCCCAACCCTTTAAGTGAAGTAAAACCACTTAAAAAATTAAGTGTATCTTTTACAAAAAATCATGCTCATTTTTATTATGAGCAAGTTACTTATAAAGGATACCACATTTCTTTTGAAAAATCAAACCTTATTTCAAATTTTTTTTAAAAATTTGTTTTATTTTTTATGATTTTATTGTATAATATATATATAATGATTTTATACGATTTATGTGTAGGGATAATATCCCTTAATTTTGAAAGGAGCATCTATATGGACGCCGATCCTGACCATAATAAGAATATATCGCTTTCCACAGACACCATTTCGATTTCAGTTGCACTTTGTAAAAAGCTGGTCAATATTTTATCTGCAGAAAGCACCTTAATTTCAACAGGTACCAATGAAATGTTGCATGTGCCTTGCAAATTGCATCTACTTCCTAATGCTATTGATTATTATCGTGATATTAATCGCATTATACAAAAAGCATTTAAATCGCATGGGCATCTAGACCAGTATCGAAGATACAAACAACATATCCATCTTTTAAACTGTATAGGAATTATCCAAAATACTGATGGATGTTTTATTCGATTGCACAAAAAAAGCGCAAAAGGCTTCATGAATATTTATGAGCATCCTTTAGAAAATTAATCAAATAGACCCACATAATGGTGGGTCTATTTTTGCATCATTTTATCATAGGCGTCAGTCCAAACTATATTTTTCCATTTTTCGCTACTTTATTAATCATTCCATATCATGTCTTAAACTGACGTATATGATTATTTTATTTAAAACATATACCCATTTAAAATATTTTCAAGCAGTTCCTGTCTGCCTGAATTATTTTTAATTTGATCATTTTCTAACGCATATTTTTCTAATTCTTTAAATCCAACTTTTCCGTTTGCAATATCAAGTCCAATACCTGTTTCATAGCTAGCATAGCGCGCTTTTATAAAGTCATCAATTTTACCATCTTCAATGATTTTATACGCTATCTTAAGACCTTTTGCAAACGCATCCATCCCTGCAATATGTGCGTATACTAAATCGTCTGCCTCAAAAGACCCTCTACGCAGTTTTGCATCAAAGTTTAATCCCCCGCTTGTAAATCCTCCTGCTTTTAATACTTCATACATCGCAAGCGTAGTTTCATAAATATTCGTTGGGAATTGGTCGGTATCCCAACCTAACAATAAATCACCTTGATTTGCATCGATACTACCTAGCATGTTATTAATTCTTGATACTCTAAGTTCATGCTGGAAAGTATGCGCTGCTAAAGTTGCATGATTTGCTTCTATATTCATTTTGAAATACTTGTCAAGCCCATGTGTTTTCAAAAATCCAATAACAGTAGCTGTATCAAAATCATACTGATGCTTGGTAGGTTCTTTTGGCTTTGGTTCAATTAAAAACTGTCCATCAAATCCTATTTCTTTCGCATAATCAACAGCCATCTGTAAAAATCGCCCTAAATTATCTAGCTCTAACTTCATATCTGTGTTAAGCAGTGTTTCATATCCTTCACGACCACCCCAAAAGACATAGTTTTGTCCGCCTAATTCCTTGGTCACTTCCATGGCTTTTTTCACTTGCGCTGCTGCATATGCAAATACATTCGCATTACAAGAAGTGGATGCACCATGTACATACCTTGGATTTGAAAAAGCATTTGCTGTTCCCCATAATAACTTCACTTCACTGGTTTTCATATATTCTTTAATCAGTGCAACAATTTCGTCTAAATTGCGATTGGTTTCATGAAGTGTGCTTGCTTCAGGTGCGATGTCTCTGTCATGAAAACAGAAAAAAGGTACACCCAATTTTTCGCAAAGCTCAAAATTTGCTGCCACTTTTGCTTTTGCTATTTCCATGGGATCTTGTATATTGTCCCAAGGTCTAACCGCCGTGCCAGGTCCAAATGGATCTGCTCCTGTACCTTGATACGTATGCCAATATGCCACTGCAAAGCGCAAATGCTCTTTCATGGTTTTGCCACCTATTTTTTCATCCGAATTATAGTACTTAAATGCTAATGGGTTTTCTGAACCCTTTCCCTCATACTTAATTTTGTCAATATTTTTAAAATATGCTGTCATTTTAATATCTCCTCTCATTTTTTAAGTTTATCTGCCAAATAGCACTTTTAGCGGTATAATAGCTGCTCCTAGGGCGGATGCTTTATCGCCAATTTTTGATGCTATAATTTCCACATTTGAAGTTGGAAAATGTAGCGTCTTTGCTTGTACAATGTTATAAACATCTTCAAGTACAAGGTCTGCATACTTCACAAATTCTTTACCGATAACGATTTTAGAAGGATTAAGGGTATTAATCATATTAGAAAGCGCAATCCCTAAATACCTTGCCGCTTCTTTTAAAATATGATAAGCCGCCTGATCACCTGCTCTCGCAGCGTCTACAATCGTTTCAATGCTAATACACGCTAGCGCTTCTACATCATTTAAGCAAGAGACGATGCCTTGCCGTACTCTCTTTTTAGCCTCTTGCACCATATGATATGTAGAAGCAAGTGTTTCTAAACAGCCATAATTACCGCATCCACATCGAGGGCCAGTTTCATCCACTACAATATGCCCTACTTCTCCTGCACTACCACCAACACCTCGATAGATATTTCCATTTACAAAAATACCTGCGCCAATCCCAGACTGAATATTAATACATATAAAATGCTCCACGCCTTGACATAGCCCTACCCAGTTTTCACAAATAGCAGATGCCATGGCTTCGTTTTCGATGTATATGGGTATGTCAGAAAACTGCTTCATGTGTGCATATACATCAACATTATGCCACCCAAGATTAGGTGCTAGTACTACTTGTCTATTCTTATGATTGACTAACCCAGGTATCGATATGCCAATCCCTAAGACTTTTTGTATGCGAATATTCTTTTGTGCAAGCATTTGTAATATGCCTTGTTCTATTTGTGCAATTGTTAGTTTAGCGGTTGCGTTTTTAGGCACTGACTGTGTTTTCTCTTCAATAATGTTGCCTGTTATGTCAACAAGTAAAATCTTCGCATACATAACATCTACATCTACACCAATTGCATAATAAGAATGTGGTTTTAATGCTAATAATATTGGCCGCCTGCCTCCTTTAGAATCACCTGTGCCTGCTTCATGGATATATCCATCCTTAAGTAAGCAACTGGTAATGACACCTACCGCTGTAGGAGACAATCCTGTAAGTTCAGCCAGTTCAGTTTTAGACTTTTGTTTGTACACTCTAATAAGGTCTAGTATGACTGTTTGGTTACGCTGCTTAAGATATTGATTATTCCCAGTTTTTCTTCTGCTCATGAATTTTCCTCTATTCAATATTCGCTAATGTTTCAAAATCACTTTTAAGTGATGTGTACAGCTGCTGATACAAACGGTAATACGGCGTATAAATAGCATGCATGTTATCATCTGGCTGCTGTGTACTTTCCACTTTAATTACCTCATCACATGCTTGCACCACACTGTCATACACGCCTGCACCTATACCTGCAAGTATTGCAACCCCTAGTGCAGGTCCTTCTGCAGATTGGATAGTGTTTATATTATCGCCAAAAGCGTCTGCCTGCATTTGTCTCCACAATTTACTCTTTCCACCTCCTCCTGACGCTCTTACCTCTCCCACATCTACTCCCATTCCCTTGATGATTTCCAGGCAATCTTTGAGACTATACACAACACCTTCCATAATTGCGCGTAGCATATCCTGCTTTTGATGCTTTGCTGACAATCCAAAGAATACCCCTCTTGCATTCGGATCTAGGTGTGGCGTACGCTCACCCATCAGGTATGGCAAATACATCAGTCCACTGCAACCTGCTTGTACTTTTTCCGCTTCTTTGTCCATCAGTACATATGGATCAACATCCATAAGCTGGGCTGTGCGCATTTCTTCTATACAAAAATTATCTCTAAACCATTTGAGTGATAACCCCGCTGCTTGCGTTACACCCATAATGTGCCAAGTTCCAGGTACTGCATGGCAAAATGTATGCACTCTTCCTTTAGGGTCAATACTTACCTGATCAGCATAAGCGAATACAACTCCCGACGTTCCAATTGTAGACGAAACAACCCCAGACTTTACAATACCATTTCCTACTGCTCCAGCTGCCTGATCACCTGCGCCACCTACTACAGGGGTTCCTTCTTTTAATCCCGTAATCTTCGCTGCATTTTGATGTACCTTACCTGTCACTTCTTGAGATTCATGCATGCTTCCTAGGAAACTTTTATCAATGTCTAATTTCCCCAGTATTTCATCACTCCACTGACGCTTACCAATATCCATAAGCTGCATACCACTTGCATCTGAAACCTCTGTTGCAAACTCCCCGGTCAATCTAAAGCGAATATAGTCTTTAGGCAACAGTATCTTACATACTTTTTCATAAATCGCGGGTTCGTTATTTTTCACCCACATAATTTTAGATGCAGTAAAACCGGTTAGTGCAGGATTTGCCGTTATTTCAATAAGCCTTTTTTGCCCGACTAATTGTGTGATTTGCATGCATTCTTTTGCGCTTCGCTGATCACACCATATAATTGCTTTTCTGAGTACGTTGTAATCTTTATCTAGCAACACTGCTCCATGCATTTGTCCAGACAAACCAATTCCTTTAATCTCAGATACGCCCACACCACTTTTTAATATAACATTATTAATAGAGACATAGGTTGCTCTCCACCAGTCTTCAGGATCTTGCTCTGCCCAACCTGTTTTTGGTTGATACATGAAGTATTCCTGCAAATCACTTGCTACGGCATTGCCTTTTTCATCGAATAATACCGTCTTAGTCCCCGATGTGCCGATATCAACACCAATTAAAAAAGCCATTCTCATTCCTCCTTATCATTGTTTTGACTTTATAATATGATATTATAAAGCATACATGATTATCCACTTTTTTTCAAGCTTTATTTTTCACTGCTCTTCTAACAACCACACCCGTAAAGTTCGTCTGCCAAATTTAAATGCTGTTGGACGGTCAAATAAGCCGATATCAAAACGTTCTCTTCCCTTAATAGCAGAACCTGTATCCATGGCTTCTACAATACCAATCCCTTCAATATAAAACTTTTGTCCAAAATTCCAATAGTTTGGATCTACTGCGATGGTATAGCCCGGCACAATATATTTGCCAGATGCAGTTATACCCAAATCATTTCCACATTCTTCTACTGAGGGGGTATATGCTGTTCCTAACCACTCTCCTACATAAGTCATAGAACGATATCTCGAAATAGCATCTTGACTAAGATCCGCAGAAGGTTTTACATAGTTTTGAGGCTTTATGCCCTGATATGCAAGAATTTTAATCATATTTTGAAGAGAAATATTTTCATCATTAACAAAATCAATGAGTTCTTTGTATTCATTAACTTTTTCTTTTTTTATTTCAACAAGATTTCTTAACTCTTCTAACTCTAATTCCATTTCACTAGGTGGCAAAGGATGCTTTGCCACTGCACTTTCATAAATGTTATGACTGACAAAAAACGACGTCATGCACAGCAGAAAAACAATTCCGTATAAAACAAGCGTTAATTTGCTTACACTATTTTTTAATTGCTCTAACATGTCAACATTCCCCCTGTTTTAAAAATGTCGCTGGGAAAATTTTCATCTCTTTTCAGTAGTATCTTATATCACTATCTGTTAAAAGTCAACTATTTAATGTCTTTTCATGTGAACATGCACAATCTATTGTATATTTTTTTAAACATTTAGTATAATGATTAAAATAGTTATTGAATAATAGCTGTAAAAAGTGGTAAAATGAATGTATCA
>SKGK01000059.1 GCA_007117465.1 Clostridia bacterium
GGCTTCCTTGAGTTTATTCAATTATATTCATCGTGCGACACAGAAGTGAAAAAGTGCCTAGATCCGATTCTAGGTAAAGTATAGCATAATTTTTAAGTAATTTTCAAATTCCGAATTGAAGATTTTTAAATTTTCACTTGCATTCATACGCAAATTCTGTTAAAATAGTATTGTTTTACTGGAGTTATCTACAATAACAATGAATTTGTATGTCGACTATAGAGCGGTACGTAATTAGGAGGTGTGTTGTAATGGCAAAATGTGATGTTTGTGGAAAAGGTTTGGTTTTTGGTATAAAAGTCAGCCACTCCCATAGAAGAAGTAACAGGACTTGGAAGCCAAATATAAGAAAAGTTAAAGCAGTGGTAAACGGTGCTTCAAAAAAACTTAATGTATGTACACGTTGTTTGCGTTCCAATAAGGTTACGAGAGCATAATGACAAAAAGGTTTAAAAATGCCGTGCATTTTTAAACCTTTTTGTTTTGTTATGTATTTTTTACAACAATTAATCCATTCTAAATACGGCTTTTAGAATTTTTCCAATGAATTTAGGCATTTTCAGTACTACGATCTTCATTTTAACACCTCTCTTATCCATTTCTTAATAATGAGCATCCTGTTAACAAAAAAATGATGCCACCTAGAACAACTAAAAAACCCATAGGCATTATACTTGCAAGCAAAACCCCTATCCCTATAGCCCCTAAAAACAATCCAGACGTCTTACGTTTCACAGACATATAAAAAGGTCCCCCCTCTATGTCTAAGCCTTCTTCATATTAACAGTATATTCAATAAGATAGTTTTTGTGAATCATTTCCCTATGTATTTTTGTTCCAGTTTTTATATGGATTATTCACCAGATTAGAATTATAATATCTCGCATCATGCGTTACTTCTGCTCCGACAAAATCAGGTTCTGTGAATACTTGCTTTTCATCCTCTAGTTCTATCTCAGCAACAACTAATCCTTCATTTTCTCCGATAAATTCATCAACTTCCCAGATAAACCCTTCATGCGGCACTTTATATCTATATTTTTGGATAATTGGTTTTTGACATAGCGTGTCTAGCATTTCATTTGCATCGCTATCAGGAATCTCATATTCATATTCTGTACGTGTAATCCCTGTCCCCCGGCCTTTAATAGTAATATATGCCCGCCTACCTATTACACGTATACGCACTACAGCATCTGCATTTACACTTAAGTATCCTTGCTTATATAAAACACTTTGGGATATTTTCTTAAAACTTTCGTCTTTGACTATATACTTTCTTTCAACTTCTTTTGCCACCGAAACCCCTCTTTTCACTACGTTTTGTTTGTCTATTATATCTTATTTTATCTATATTGAAAAGAATTTTTTTTTACACTTGAAATAATGTCTATAAAACATATATAATTAAATAATACTATTTCATAAGGGGGCTTTAAAAGATGATAAAGATGATATCTTGGAATGTAAACGGACTTAGGGCTTGTGTAAAAAAGGGTTTTGTAGAATACTTTAATAAAGTAGATGCTGATATATTTGCTATGCAAGAAATAAAATTACAAGAAGGACAAATTGACCTATCTTTTGAGGGGTATCAGCAGTACTGGAACTATGCAGACAAAAAAGGCTACTCAGGTACCGCTATTTTTACAAAATTAGAACCTCTTCATATTTCCCAGGGAATAGGCATTGATGAACATGACCATGAAGGACGTGTAATCACACTTGAATTTAATGATTTTTTCTATGTTACAGTATATACACCCAATTCCCAAAGAGGTCTTGCAAGACTGACTTATAGGATGAAATGGGAAGATGATTTTCTAACCTATCTTAGAGCGCTTGAAAAAAATAAACCTGTTGTGGTATGTGGTGACCTAAATGTTGCGCACCAAGAAATAGATTTAAAAAATCCTACCACCAACAGAAAAAATGCAGGGTTTACGGATGAAGAAAGACAAAAATTCACCACACTGATAGATGCAGGATTTATAGATACTTATAGATATCTATATCCTGATAAACAAGATGCCTATACATGGTGGTCGTATATGTCTAATGCAAGGGAAAAGAATATCGGCTGGCGTATTGACTATTTTTGTATCTCTAATATTTTAAAAGACAAACTAAAAGATGCCTATATCTATCCTGAAATTTTAGGATCAGATCACTGCCCAATCGGTATTGATATAGATATATAACATAGGCGTCAATTCACGCCATAATATGGAATGATTAATAAACTAGCGAAGTAATCTTAGGCACGTATTCTACCCTATGCTTATGTGTTTATTTTTCTATACGCAATTGGTTTTTTGCTGTTTTAAAACAAAACCGAAAGGAGCAATGTATGTATGAAAGAAACTAAATTATCGGCTCAAGAAAAGCAAAAATTATTAGAAGAACTTAGTATTAAATCTGAAAAGTGCAGTTACATTAACCCTAATTTTTATTCTAAATATGAAGTAAAACGAGGCCTTAGAGATATCAGCGGTAAGGGCGTCATTGCAGGGTTAACAGAAATTGGAGAATTGCGTGCATATAGTATCCAAGAAAACGAACTCGTTCCTGCACCAGGCAAACTAATCTATCGTGGTCTTGATATTCAAGATTTGACGGCTGGATTTTTAAGTGAAAAAAGATATGGCTTCGAAGAAATTTGTTATCTACTACTCTGTGAAGAATTACCTAACAAAGAAAATTTGGCATCATTTAAGAAATTATTATCCGATTGCCAAAAAATATCTAGTACATTTGTCAATGATGTTATTTTACAAATTCCCAGTAAGGATATGATGAATGTGTTAGCACGCTGTGTACTAGCTCTGTATAGTCTAGATGAAAATGCAGATGATATATCTATTCCTAATGTTTTTAGGCAATGTATTGAATTAATTACACGCCTTCCCGTTATTGCTGTATATGGCTATAACGCCTATGTCCATAATTATTTGCATCAAAGTTTAATCCTCCATGCACCAAATCCAGCATTAAGCTTTGCTGAAAATATATTATACATGTTAAGATCAGATTCGAAGTATACGCAGTTAGAAGCTATCCTGTTAGACTTGTCCCTTGTTTTACATGCTGAACATGGCGGGGGGAATAATTCTACTTTTACTACGCATGTTGTAACTTCTTCAGGGACGGATACATACTCTGCTATCGCCTCTGCTATAGCTTCTTTGAAAGGGCCTCGCCATGGTGGTGCTAATATTAAAGTAATACATATGTTTCAAGATATGAAAGAGCATTTAAGCGATTGGGAAAATATTGACGCTATTAAAAATTATCTTATAAAAATTGTAAACAAAGAGGCTTTTGACCGCTCGGGTCTAATATATGGATTTGGACATGCTGTTTATTCTGTTTCGGATCCTAGATCTGAAATCTTTAAACGGTATGTGCACCAACTAGCAAAAGAAAAGAGCTTTGAAGAAGAATTTAACCTTTATGCTAGAGTAGAGGAGCTAGCACCACAAATTATTAGTGAAAAACGGCAAATATATAAGGGTGTTTGTGCCAATGTGGACTTCTATTCGGGACTTGTCTATAAAATGTTAGGCATACCTGAAGAATTATGTACACCTCTATTTGCAATCGCTAGAATCGTAGGATGGTCTGCCCATCGTATCGAAGAACTTAGAAATGTTGGAAAGATCATCAGACCTGCTTACAAAAGTGTGTCACCTATGAGAGAATATGTTGGCTTAGATGACCGCTAAAAGGAAGTATTAGAAGGTTAATAAAAAAGGAGAATGTTATGCGTAAAGTATTTGTTGTTTTTATGATGATTGTAATTGTACTATCCTTAAGCACAGTAGGATTTGCTTATAGACAGGCTATACCAGAAGAGTATCAACTAACACTTTATCGTGGCAGAGTTTTAGGAGTTGAAGAAGTTACGTTAGAAGGGTTTGGAGATGGTGAAGTAAGTTTTGTTACCCAAGTTGCAGATGTTAAAATTTTAAATAAAGAGTATCGTGGAGAAATCGTAGAGATTACCAATACTTTATCTGGAGACACACTTTATGATATTAATCTTAAGCGCGGGGATCTTATTTCAGTCTATTTATATGAGGGTCACACAGGAGAAAGTGCTTTTTATCTTATGGGATATGAAAACTCGGGATATATGCTTCAGATGATTGGTATATTTTTGTTATTCTTGGTCATCATAGGAGGGTGGAAAGGTGTAAGAGCCATTGTATCCTTAAGTGTTATTATAGCGCTGATTATATATGTCATGGTTCCTATGCTGCTAGCTGGATACAATGCAATTTTAATTGCTTTTGGGATATGTGCCATCGCCACACTGCTGACTTTACTCATTATATCAGGATGGAATAAAAAGACGCAGGCGGCGATTATAGGAACAGTCGGTGGCATCATAGTGAGTAGTATTATGGCATATATCTATGGAACACTCACAAGACTGACAGGTCTTAGTAGCGGAGATGCCCAGATGCTGTTGTATCTTCCACAGGATGTGCAGTTTGATTTTAGAGGACTGTTGTTTGCAGGTATATTAATTGGTGCACTAGGAGCAGTAATGGACGTTTCTGTTTCAATTGCTTCATCATTAAATGAGTTATCTAAAAGTACCCCTAAACTACCTTTTCCAAAGATTTTTAAGTATGGGATGGCAATAGGGAAAGATATCATGGGGACAATGACTAATACCTTAATACTTGCTTATACTGGGACATCCTTGCCAATTATACTTGTTTTTATTGGTTTTCAAAAAACGCTAGATGAAATCGTCAATCTTCACTCTATTGTAGTGGAAATTGTACGTGCACTAGCAGGGAGTATGGGACTTTTATTTGCCATCCCAATTACGGTGGTTAGTTATGCGGTATTAAATAGAAGGCATAAAAGCGAGAAAGTTATTCAGTTAGAAAGGGAATGAGGAGAAATATAAGGGAATAAGGCAGAATCAAAAAACAACTGCTCAATGGGGCGAGATAATTTTTCGCTTATTTTATGGTCTTAGAAGTATCATGCAAACTGATACAAATGACCAGCAATATTGTAACATAATATATTTGGATTCATATTATAAATTAAGGTAACTGTTCAGTCACCTTTTAAAATCTTACTAATACTGTATCTTATTAGAACAAATATATAAACTTATCCTATTTATAAGTGAATTTTTGTATATTTATTCATCGAAAATACTTTATATAGATATTTTTAGGTAAGTAACTGAATAGTTACAAATTAAGTTATATTGAAAAAGCGTATCATCTTTTATTAGAATATGAAAAATACCTTTGTCATTTTTCAAAAGACTGTTTGAAGTAAAAGATAAGGAGAGATTTTTGTGAATGATAGAGCACCAGCGAATGAAAACAATGAGCAGTTATCACAAGTATCTTGTGAATCTACGTTTGCGATAGATAATGAGCCCCCGATAGTCAGTTTTATAGCCCCTACAGATGGAGATACCGTTAGAGAAATTGTACAGTTATTAGCAAATACTTTCGATATACATGGTTATGTTCAAAGAGTAGAATATTACTATTCAGAAGATAATATTGAGTATACATTAATTAATATTGCAACACAAATGCCATATGTTGTAAATTGGAATACTGCTAATTTAGAACCTAGACAATATTATTTGAAGGTACTTGCCAAAGATATATATGGTTTAGAGGCTCAAAATACGATAATTGTAAACGTGACAGATAAACCTACAGTAAAAAACAGAAAAGAAATAATGAATAGTCTGCTAGAATCAATTGCATTAGAAGAAGCAGCTTTATCTTATTTAATTAAAGCCGAAGCAGAAAAAACTCAGTGGGCTTTAGGGCGGCTACCTCAAAAGCCTAAACCAAAATTAAATACAAAAGAGATTTTGGAAATTCAAAAACAAGTAGAAAAGGTTATGCGTACCGCTATTAAATTTCAAATGTTACTTCAGTTCAAGTTAGAAGATGTGCTAAAAGCCATGAAAGAGATTGAAACAACACTGACAGCAGAGGGAAAATAACAAGAATTTTCATTTTTAAAAATACGTGCGCATCCAGTAAATTTATACTGTGTCACAAAAGACGCTACTTCATATATCAAGTAGCGTCTTTTATAATTATAAAGCGACAACTATTTACAGCCTTTATCTTTTTTCTCAGACTTATCAATTAAATCGAGCACATTTTCTAGTTTGAACTGTAGAAGCATTTCTTTTTTTATGACTGTTTGCAAACTTTTGCTTACTGAATCATTAATTTTCAAATAATCATCTAAAACATTACACTTATTATTCTCTAACATGTCTTGAATCTTTTCGCCCTCAGCGTTAATGATATGAGCTAATCCTAGTTCTTCAAAAGCAATAGATGCTAATAGTAAATTAATAGCATCTTCTCTGGTAATATCTATATCAGGCGTAACATCTGGAATTTTAGGCATACCCATATTTTTCACCTCCCTTCGCTTACTCTCCCTATATATTATGCACGTGTCTAAATAATTGTTAACAATAATATAAAAAATTGTTCATGGTAAGACATACATTGTGTTTAAAGCTAATAATAACGAAAACTTATATTAACATAATATCAATATAACAAATACGGATAGTATAAAGATGTTGTATAGGATATGTATGCGATGAATTTATTTTTTATATATAATTTATGCACCAGCCAACAAGTAACCCCTTGCATTTAAACTGTCTTCATTGTATAATATTGTTATCATGACAATATTAGGAGGGTTTTAGATGATACGCAAGGCAAATGAAATGAATAAAGATGTAATGCACCAAATGCGTGGTGGTGAAGGTAATGTTGAAATTACGCATATGTTTAAAAAAGAAGAGTTAAAGGGAAAAGCACGTTTGTGTGCTAAAATTAAGGTGAATCCAGGTAGTTCA
This sequence comes from Clostridia bacterium, assembly GCA_007117465.1. Classification (GTDB taxonomy): domain Bacteria; phylum Bacillota; class Clostridia; order SK-Y3; family SK-Y3; genus SKGK01. Next base: position 6,887 of record SKGK01000059.1, read on the forward strand.
ATAGGGCTCCATGAGCATGTAGATGAAGAAGAAATCTTCTATATTATACGTGGCAAGGGGATTTTTGATGATAATGGTGTAGAGACGGATTTAAGTGTAGGAGATGCAATTATAACAGGAGATGGCGCAGCGCATTCGGTAAAAAATAATGGGCAGGAGCCCCTTGAAATGGTTGCAGTGATACTTACGTAATCTGCATATTTTTATTTAATTCTTTCCTTCCTCACAATCGCCTTCTCCATCCATGTGCCTTTTTCAAACCATATATACATCACAAATGCACTAATAACAAATGATACTCCAACCCCTAACCACAATCCTTTTACACCTAACTCAGTGTATGAAAATAAATACGCTAGTGGGATACGAATACCCCAAAGTGAGACGATACTAAGTACCATCGATAAAAAAGCAGCACCAGCTCCTTGGAAAATACCATTCATTACAATCCTACACCCTACAAAAGCAAATGCAACCGTTAATAACCTTACATAATATATCCCTAACGCAATCACTTCTTGGTCATTTGAAAAAATTCTTAAAAATAATTCTGGAAAAACAAATAAAAAGCCACTAATTGCAATTAACGTATAAAATGTAATTTTAATAGCATATATACCGCTTAGTTTGGCCCGCTCTCTTTTCCCTGCGCCTAAATTCTGTCCCACAGCAATGGCAGCCGCTTGATTAAATCCCATCGCAGGCATAAAAAGGAGTGAATCAAGCCTTTGTCCTATACCATGGGCAGCCGCTGCAATATCGCCAAACATATTGACTCTACCCATAATCACAATGCTGCCCATAGAAATAACCACTTGTGTTATGCCTGCCGGCAGACCAATCTTTAAAAGCTGTTTGACAATTCCCATATCCATCTTGATATTTTTCACTTTTAGTTTCAAATGTAGCTTTCCCTTAAATAGGACATAAATTAGGTATATAGACACTACTCCTTTTGATATGACCGTAGCATAAGCCGCTCCTCTAATTCCTAGTGCGGGAAAAGGTCCTACCCCAAACATAATCAGTGGATCTAAAATAACATTTAATACACCTGATACAATGCCAATAACCATAGGTGTATAGGCATCTCCAATCCCTCTTAAGACACCACTAAGCAGAAAAAAGGAAAACATAAAAAGCATACCGCCCATCATAATGTTAAAATATTGGATTGCATACGGCATAACATTATCAGGCGTATTTAAAAGAGTAAGTAATTTTCTATTAAATGCAATACCTACAATGCTAATGACAATAGAAAATCCACCCATCAAAATCATAGAAGTATACGCTACATCTTCTACTTTATTATACTCTCCTGCACCAAAAAACTGTGACGAGAGCGTGCTTGTGGCAACCGCTAGTCCTCCAGCAAGTGAAATTAGCACAAATACAAGTGAAAATGTAATGGTAACTGCTGCAATCGCCTCTGTACCATTGTGAAGTCGACTTACCCAAAAAGTATCTGCAAAATTATATATAACCTGCACAAGATTAACCACAATAATTGGCCACGCAAGCCTTAAAATATTTTCATAAATACTTCCCTTTGTCGCATCTATATTTTTATTCATTCTTTTATACCTCTCTGTATTGGAAAAAGTAAATGCATCTGATAAATTGGTATATATAGCTACTTATTTTTTCTGGTTTAAGGCGCAGTATTCTGCCAACGCTCGTGACCTTTTGTTTTTGATTTTTTATCATTATTTCATTCTTTGATTTGATTTTGTATCGTTGAAATTTTATTCTTATTTAATCCATACTTACAATAACTTTTAGTCGCAAGGATAAAAGAAATGATACCTCCGATAGCAATTGTTAGTCCAAGTATTATAAGTGTACTTTCTGGTTGAATAGGCGCCTGGGAATCAAATTTGATAACATCTAATAGAATACCTACTAAAAATATCGCAATTGATTGTGAAAACTTATAAAATAGTGTTAAACTTCCATAATAAACGCCTTCTAAGCGAATCCCCGTTGTTAGTTCATCTACATCAATCGTATCTGCAATCATTGAAAAAGGAAGTGAGAAGAGCGCGCCAGTCCCAAACCCCGTTACAACAGAAAATGGAATGATATGCAAAAAATTACCTGCGATTAAATCTTTCATTAAAACAAGAATTAAGAATATAAAACTTCCGATAATACTTATCGCTAAGCCTAATAATACGGCAGGCTTTTTATCAATTTTCATCGATATTTTAACCCATATAGGTTGAGATAATATACTTATACAAAATAAAACACCAAATATAATGCCAATATCCATATTATCTAGCTTAAATGTATAAGTAAAAACATGTATGCCTAGCAAGCTTATAAGTGCAGAAGCAATATTCGTAAATAAGTATGCATATACCACATATTTATAATTTTCATTTTTTAACGCTAACTTAAAACTTGAAAATAAATTTTTAAGACTTTTTTTCACTTGTGTATCTTCTTTCATATACTTAGAGATATAAGGAATATATTTTTTAGTTGTAAAAAAGCACACCAAACCAAATACAAGTGAAATCAAAGATGTCGTTATTCCCATATTTTTGTATGCTTCTGGATTCAGTTGCCCGATAGGATATGCAGGTGTGGGATTAAAGAAAACTAAAAATCCCATTACTGTTGCAAACATCAGTCCAATTAAAAAGAATATTGTTTTAATCCCTTGAATGGACGTTCTTTCGTTATAATCGCTAGATAATTCTGCTCCTAATGCCGTATATGGTGTTGTAAAAACAGTTATACACGTTTTTACTAGAAGTAAATTTATCAGCATCGATATAAATTTGATAATACTTGGCCATTCTGGTCTAATAGTCCATAATAAAAAGTTAAATATAGGCATGGTAAGACTTCCTATTAATATGTATAGGTGCCTTCTTCCAAACCATTTTGATCTTGTAATATCTGAAAAATATCCCATCAAAGGGTCAGACATCGCATCCCATAATACACTGATACTTACAACCGCACCTACTAAGCTTCCTGATATACCAATGACAGCCGTAGAGTAAAAAACGATATACGTTCCTATAACCTGAAAAATGATACCATAACTTAAATTTCCTATCCCATATCCAACTTTATCACCCATCGGAATTTTTTTTCCGCTCATCTCATATGCACTCATGCAAAGTCTCTCCTCATCCTTTAGGTATCATCAAAAAATAGCAAGCCAATTGTACCGACTAATTTTCTTGATGACACCTTATCTAGTTTTGATATTATCTGAAGATATTATAGCACAAATGAAGATTAAAATCACCTATAATTTAATATTTTAAATACATAGGCGTCAGTGTAAGCCATAATATGGAATAATTAATAAAGTAGCGAAGTAATCTTAGGGACGGATTCTGATGATTGCGTAGTGAAACGAAGCACTGAAAGGAAATCAGCAGAACCGTACCCTATGATTATGTA
>SKGK01000122.1 GCA_007117465.1 Clostridia bacterium
ACACACATGATTGATTTAATGTATTGGATACCGTGGTGACATTATCTAGATGGCATTTGCCATCTTTTTGGTATACACAAGTGGATGTGCAATTAATATTTGTCATAACACCGCCTCCACTTTTAGTTTGGCTATATTTATAAAAAACATACATGAGAAGTAATATACATTTAAAATCACCGTGGGAGAAAATGCTCCCACGGTTTATTTGAACAACTGACGACCGTACAGTTTACAACCGCCAATTGACTGCATAGGGAAAACATATGAATGTTTTCAATAATATATTATGAGAATTTTAAAAAAATGTGCGAAAAAAAAGAAATTGTTAAACAAATAACATCTTTTTACGTATATACTATTTATAGAAGTTATTTATCAAGGAAGGGGACATGGCACTATGGAAAGTTTAAATAGTCAAGTATCACAGCAGCAACCAAATGAAATGGGGTTTATAGAAAAACTAATCGGCATTTTTGTAAATCCTGTAAAAGTATTTAAGGATATTAAAAATAACCCTAAAATATTAATGCCATTTATTTTTGTTTCTATTTTGACCATAATTGTAGCATATATTAGCATGCCACTGACAGAACTAACGCAAGAAAAGCTTAGTATGCTGACACTTGAAAGATATGGCGTAGATTTAATGCAAGAACAGGATACATCTGGCGCAATATCACGGTGGAGTATTTTACTTGCGCCTGTCGGTGTCTTAGTGGGATGGCTCATCGGCTCATTTTTTTTATGGATTATGTGTAAAATTTTAAGAGGAAAAGCGAATATGAAGCAAGTATTATCATTAAATATTCATGTAATGATGCTTACTACTATTGGGACACTGATTGCAGCGCCTTTTGGATTGTTTTTAAATACTGACGTCAGTGTATTTAGCTTGGCGATTTTATTTCCAAATGGCACCATGGAATCATTTGGATACAATATGTTATATACCCTTAATTTACTTGGGATATGGGGCACTATTATTACTGCGATGGGGCTTGCGGTAATCAATGAATTTTCAAATACAAAAGGATATATCGCATCCATTATTATTTATGTTTTATCCATTTTATTAGCAGCGGCGAGTCTAACATCAACTTTTTGGATGTATGATTTTATGCAAAATCAAGGTATGTTATAGGAGGTTGTTATGCAAAATAAGAAGAAGATATGGATTGGCGCAGGGATTACATTAGTGATGATAGCATTTATTATCGTTGCGGTTATAAATCATAGACAAGATACGACGGCAAGTAGTAAAGAACCGCCTAGAAGAGCATTAGCTGTACAGGTTGAAGAAGTGAAAAAGGATACGATTATCTCTACAGTTAATACCAATGGACATGTAGATGTCAAAAATAAACAAGCTGTTTATGTAAGTTCACCAGTAAGGGTAGAAGAAGTTTTAGTAGAGCTAGGAGAAAATGTTAAGCAAGATCAGCTACTGATTGTGTATGATGGTCAAAGTAAAAGAGACCTTGAGTTCCAGCTTAAGCAAGCGAGATTACAGTTAGAACAGCAAGAAATACAGCTAGAAAATTCCAAAAGACCTGCGCGCGTTAGTGAAATTGCACAAGCCGAGTTAAGTGTAACACAAGCTCAAAGAGGTGTGCAAGATGCACAAAATGCAGTGGCACAGCTAAAAATGAGCATTGCGCAGATGGAAGATAATTTAAGTGATACTAAAAAAACGGTAGAAAATAATAAGTCGCTTTATAAACACGGCGCTATTTCATTAGCTGAGGTAGAGAGAGCCGAGCAGCAAGTAGCTTCTTTGAAAAAGCAGCTTGAAATGGAAAAGTCAAGAGAAGAGAGTACCCGATTAGCAATAGAAAGTGCCATAAAGCAAGAAGAGATTGCAAATGATAATTTGAAGCTGCTAATCAATAGATTAAGTGATACAGAAGTGTTAAATCAAATTCGTACAGTAGAAAATCAGATTGCAATTTCGAAACTCCAGATAGACGATTTGCAAGAAAGAATCAATCGTTTTGTTAAGAGCACAAAAAGTCCTATGGCTGGTAGTGTGATTACCTTAAATGCGACAGAAGGTGCTTATGTTAATCAAAATGTACCTGTTATTGAAATTGCGAATATTGATTCGCTAACTGTAACCGCTTATGTATCCGAATATGATGCACCAACCATTGCAGTTGGTCAAGAAGTAAAGCTAAGAGGGGATTCATTAGGACGTACCACATATAAGGGTGAGGTAAGCAGAGTAGCCCCTACCGCTATTACCCATAGAAGTAGTGGCGGGGAAGAAGTCGTGGTCGAAATAGAAATTATGGTGCTAGCGCAGGATACATTGTTAAAACCAGGATATACTATAGAAGCGGAGATTATTACTGCTTATAAAGAAGATATTGTCGTTTTGCCTATTCTTTCTGTTTTAAGAGATCGTGGTGGTGAAGAGATTGTATATGTTGTAAAAGATGATTTTACGCTTGAAAGAAGACTGGTACAAACAGGTGCTTATGCAGATTTATATGTAGAAGCCTTTGGCGTAGAAGCGGGTGAGACGATTGTTAGTAATCCTACACCACGGATTCAAGAAGGAATAGCGGTAAGACCTATACCAAATAGAATGTCGGGTGATAATGAATGATTGATATGAGAAGTCTTACAAAGGTTTATGAAAATGGGCAAATTGAAGTAACCGCACTAAAAAGTGTTGATTTTATAGTAACAGAAGGAGAATTTGTTGCCA
>SKGK01000013.1 GCA_007117465.1 Clostridia bacterium
TAAAAGGCTTGAACGCTTTAGAAAAAATGAATTGTCACTAAAATTATTAAAAAAATATCTTTTAAAAATAGCAATGAAATACGAAATTACTTATTTGATAGATTCATATTATTTTATTGGTATTGATACATAGTGTTAAACAATTATGATTTATGCAAACAAACCGAATATATGTTTATAAAGCTATATTTGCATTTTAAAGAGACAGCAGACATTTTTTAGCCTGGTTATAATACAAAGAAAGGAAATACCTAAAATGATTAAAAAAATAGCCGTTATACTACTTATTGTGCTTATTGCAATAAATCTTCTGCCTTATCTGATACCTGTAACAAAACCTGCACAAGATACAATAACTCCTTTTGCTGAGAGTTTTTTTAAAGAGGTAGAAGGTGTTTTACTGCATTGCCGTGTTTGGGAACCTGCAGATGAACAGTATCAAGGGAATGTTCTATTGGTTCATGGTCTTGGCGGCTCTACTTTTAGTTGGAGAAAAAATATAGATGCATTGGTGAGTGCTGGATATTTCGTTGTAGCAGTAGATTTACCGGGGTTTGGATATAGCGATAGAAAAAGAGGTATAAATCATTCTCAAGAAAGCAGAAGCCAATTGATATGGCAGTTGATAGACCATGTAGAGGATACTTTCGATATCGTAAATAACGATGAAAAGTGGAGCTTTGTAGGCCATTCTATGGGTGGCGGTACTATTACTGCTATGGTAATAGAAAGACCTAAAAATACACACACTATTATATATGTAGCTGGGGCAGTATTATCGGGTGGAAACCGTATGGGTACTATAAGTAAATATCCGCCGGTAGGAAGGTGGATAGAAGTGATAGGGAGACGCATGTTTTTTACTGAAAATAGAATAAACAATTTTCTTTCTTCTGCTTACGGTTTTAACCCAAGTCAAAATGCAATAGAAGGATATTTAGCACCCCTTTTACTACCTGGAACAGAAGGTGCTTTTGTAGATATGATACGAACATCAAGCAAGATCAAACAAAAAAAGTTAGCTGATATAGAGGCGCCTGTATATGCAATATGGGGAGAGATGGATACGTGGGTTTCGGTAGAAGATGCACATAGATTAAAGGGCATCCTCTCTGATATGACGCTTAAGGTCATTCCACAGTCATATCACTGTCCTATGGAAACCCACCAAGAAATATTTAATCAATATTTGTTAGATGCATTAAAAGCAAAGATACAATGAAATTAAAGCTTACTAGATATTTAGGTATTTACCCAAATGTAGGTAAAGCAATGTCAGGCTATCTTATCTCATATTCAGCGAATTATAAAGATTGAAGACATACATGATATATGGTACAATAACACTATAAATTCACAAAAGAAGGAGTGATCATATGCAGTACAGAAAATTTGGAGAAACAGGTGTAAAGATATCAGCATTAGGATTTGGAGCGATGCGTCTTCCAGAATATGAAAAAGAAGGTAAGTGGTTTATCCATGAGGAAGAATCTATAAAAATGATTCATAAATCTTTTGAACTTGGGGTTAACTACATAGACACTGCTTATCCTTATTGTCATGGCAATAGTGAGTATGTGGTTGGCAAATCACTTAAAGGGTATAGAGACCAAGTATATCTTGCCAGTAAAATGCCCACATGGGCAGTAAAGGATCAAGGTGATTATCGAAAGTTTCTAGAAGAACAGCTTACAAAATTAGATACGACGCATATTGATTTTTATCATTTTCATGGACTAAACAAAGAGCGATGGGAAAATACAGTTTTAAAATATAATTTATTAAAAGAAGCGCAAAAAGCAAAAGAAGAAGGACTCATAAAACATATTTCTTTTTCGTTTCATGATAAACCTGCGTTTTTAAAAGAGCTAGTTGATGTAGGTATTTTTGAATCTGTGCTATGCCAGTATAATTTGCTTGACAGATCTAACGAAGAAGCTATCTCGTACGCACAAGAAAAGGGACTTGGAACTGTTATTATGGGGCCTATTGGTGGCGGTCGATTGGCTGCACCATCGCATATTTTAAAAAAATCCGTTAACGAAGATATTAAAAGCACACCAGAAATAGCAATGCGGTTCGTGTTGGGTAATAAAAATGTAAATTGTTCGCTTTCAGGGATGAATTCCATCAATATGGTAGAAGAAAATGCGAGTGTTGCTTCAATTGAAAAGCCACTATCTCAAAAAGATTGGGATAAAATTAACGCCATGTTAGAAGATACCAAAAAACTTGCAGAGCTTTATTGTACGGGATGTGACTATTGTATGCCATGTCCTAAAGATATTAAAATCCCTTGGGTATTTCAGTTAATGAATTATCATAAAGTGTATGGATTAACGGAATACGCAAAAAATCAATTTGCTATGCTTGGTAAAAATACAAATGCAGGGAAACATCCTTTAGAATGTACGGAGTGTGGTTTATGTGAAATGAAATGTCCACAAAAAATCAATATTCGTAAGCAGCTAAAACAAACCATAGAAGCATTACGGTAAACCATCAAAAACGCCTTTACAGATTAACTGTAAAGGCGTTTTTGATATTTAATTACATCGAATGTTTTTGTGTTTTATTTGTAGCAGGAATATACGGATTAAATGTCGAAATTAATAAATTGACCCATTAGTGGGTGAACCTCTTATAGTAATTTTGATAAGTATTTGAAATAAAAAATGGGGGACAAATGACGATCGTTGATAACTTA
>SKGK01000089.1 GCA_007117465.1 Clostridia bacterium
CGAAGAAAAAACAGGAAGAGCCTCTGATGCCTATAAAAGTGCTTTTTGGGGTGCTATTAGAAATAAGATAAACCCTAGTGTTCAAAACACCCTGCAAATAGGGCAAGATTCTGAAGGAGGGGTGCGTCCAGATAGGGCGTTGTTAGAAGTAGCTTAAGGTACTACACTGCAAGATAACGCAGTAGTCAACCTGTCTAACCGAAAGGCGAAAGCTGATACGGGAACATAGCACGACAGGAAAGCGGGGAGTTGCCTAAAGGCAAAAGGGCAAGACTGACCTGCAATGACAAGCAGATACGAGGATAAAATTGGGTTTATTGAATGTGAGTTTCGAGTTTCCGTTTCGCGAAGGATAGAGGAAATTTGCCTGTTACCTCTAATACAAGTACCATAAATCATAGCCACCGATTTATGGGTTATCAATTAACTTGTATGACGTGCTGGAGAACCAGTGCTAAAGAAATGAAAGCATATCCGACAATCTGCAACCTACTAACAATGTTAACTGGAGATTACCTAAAGTGGAATGTCTGAAATATGACTATGTGTAATGCCGTAAAGGTGATAAATTTCAAGTGTAAAATACAAGAAAGATGACACTGAATATCCATTATGGTAACGGAGCTTCCATAGTAGTCCGCGGTGGTTAATGACCACTACACGCAACAATATTGTTGCAAGGCGAAGGGAAGCAGTCAATGCGTGCTAAAATCGAAAATTTGATTAGGGAGGAATACCTCAAATGATACCAACAATAGAGATTTTAGAGAAAATACACCAAAATTCTATTAAAAACAAGGAAGAAGTGTTCACAAGATTATACCGTTATATGTTAAGACCTGACATTTACTTTGTTGCATACAAAAGACTTTATTCTAATAATGGAGCAGGAACGAAAGGTGTAAACGATGATACCGCAGATGGTTTCAGTGAAAGTAAGGTTGAAAAAATTATAAAAAGCCTTACAGACGAAACATATGCCCCAAATCCATCACGCAGGACGTATATTGACAAAGGTAATGGAAAATTAAGACCTTTGGGAATACCGACCTTTACTGACAAACTGGTACAAGAGGTTTTGAGAATGATATTAGAGGCTGTTTATGAGCCGATATTTTTAGATTGTTCGCATGGCTTTAGACCTAAAAGGAGTTGCCATACTGCTTTAAAAGATGTAAAACATCAATTTCATGGTACGAGATGGTTTGTTGAAGGTGATATTAAAGGGTGTTTTGATAATATTGACCATACTGCATTAATTGGTTTTATCAACTCAAAAATTAAAGATGCAAGGCTTATTAGGTTGCTATATAAATTCCTAAAAGCAGGATATTTAGAGGATTGGAGATATAATAACACTTACAGTGGTACTCCACAAGGTGGCATAGTTTCACCAATACTTGCAAATATCTATTTACATGAATTGGATAAATTTGTAGAGCAGTTGAAAGCCAAATTTGATAAGCCAGCAATCCAAAAGTTTACACCAGAATATGAAACTTTAAGAAGAAAAGTTGAAGCCATTCGTAGAAAGATAAAGAAGTCAGACAAATTGGAAAGACCTGCCTTACTGGAAGAATTGCGTATAACCAGAGCAAAACAGCTTAGAACTCCTGCAAAATCTCAAACAGATAAGAAAATTAAGTATATCAGATATGCGGACGATTTTCTAATTGGGGTAAATGGTGATAAGGCTGATTGTGAGTGGATAAAATCTGAACTTAAAAAATTCATAGGGGAAACCCTTAAAATGGAATTAAGTGAGGAAAAAACACTTATAACCCACAGTGAAACACCTGCAAGATTTTTAGGTTATGATGTGAAGGTTAGACGAAATGGACAGATAAAACAAGGTGGACAGGGCTATACCAAACGCACATTAAGTAATATGACAGAACTTAACGTTCCGCTAAAAGATAAAATTGAAAAATTTCTTTTCAATAATAAAGTTGTTGAGTGGAAAAACGGTGAATTAAATCCTATAAAAAGAAATGGTCTTGTGAACTTAACGGAACTTGAGATTCTATCCACATATAATGCTGAACTTCGTGGACTTTGCAATTATTACAATATGGCTAGTAATTTTTACAGTTTAAATTATTTTGCTTACCTTATGGAGTACAGTTGTCTTAAAACCCTTGCAGGAAAACGCAAAACTACTATTTCTAAAATCAAGCAAATGTATAAAGATAGAAAAGGTGGTTGGTGCATTCCTTACGAAACTAAAAAAGGGCAAAAGCAGATGTATTTTGCAAAATATCAAGACTGTAAGAAAAAAGTTACTGTAAGTGATGTGAAAGAAAATAAATTATTACAGCACTTACACACTACAACGTCATTTGAGGACAGATTAAAAGCAAAAATATGTGAACTATGTGGCACTACAAAAAGTGAGTTTTACGAAATTCATCACATTAACAAGGTGAAAAACCTTACAGGGAAATCACTTTGGGAACGTGTAATGATAACTAAAAGACGTAAAACGATTGTAGTATGTAGAAAATGCCATCATGAAATACACAACAATTAGAATTTGGTGATATGGAGCATTGATGGAAAGCCGTGTACATCGAGAGGTGTAAGCACGGTTTGGGGAGGGGTCTGCACAAACCTGTTACAGTGATGTAATAAGGCGGTGCTTTCCTACTCTACTATCTTGTACCAGATGAATATGAACTTCAGTTAATTAAAGCTTTGGAAGAAA
>SKGK01000072.1 GCA_007117465.1 Clostridia bacterium
AACGGGTCCGACTTATGAGTGGTTCTGAAAAGGTGCAGGTAAGATGGATATGTGCGCGTCGTCATAATAGGCAGACGGCTAGTATTATATATAATTTTATGCACCCTATAATTTTTAAAAGATTGACAAAAAGATAAATGAATGATATTATAATGATAATGATTATCAGTATTGATAAATGAATGTAAAATGGAGGAACACATATGAGTATTATATTAGTAGGTGGACACGAAAGAATGGAACGAGAGTATAAAGTAATCGGAAATAAGCATGGGCACAAAATAAAAGTGTTTACAAAATTAACGCCTCGTTTTAACAAAAGCATCGGTAATCCAGATGCAATTGTATTGTTCACAAGCACGGTTTCTCATAAAATGGTACATACAGCAGTGAAAGAAGCCAATAAGAAAAGAATACCGGTTATGCGATGTCATACAAGTAGTGGTAGCTCTTTAGAAGAAACATTAAAACAGCTACAGGCAGTGGTATGTTAAAAATTATATTTTAAACATTGCAGTGTTGTAGCTATAATTAGCAAAAGTAGGGGGCGAGAAAATGGATACGAAATTAAAATTTGCAAAAGCACTGTGTGAAATGGAAGGTAAAGATTACCTTGCTGCGGTAATGGCCTATGTTGCTGCGCCAGCAATTGAAAAGAAAAAGCCTTCTTATCTGATGACGTTTACTTCAAAAGGCAAAAATATGCTGGCGTTATGGCGTCAATATGGTAAAGAGTTGTGCGAAACTTTTAAACTGCAGCATTTTGAATTAAAAACAGAAAAAGAGTGTATAAGAGTGCTTCTCTATCGTGAAAAAGCATTAACATGGTATCTAAGCCATGAACGCAATGCAAAATTTATGAACAAAATGGGATATGGCGCTATTGAGCATCTACATCAAAAGTTAGGACGGCTTAAAAGAAGGTTTGATACATGTTGTCCACATGAAATAGGCATTTTTCTTGGCATTCCAGTAGAAGATGTAGAAGGTTTTATTGCACATGGAGGACAGAATTGTCTGATGTGCAAGTATTGGAAGGTGTATGAAAATCCTCGGCGGGCACAACTGCTTTTTAACGTGTATGATACTGCAAGAAACCATATGGCAGAATTTATCTATCATTGGTTTAAAACCACAGATGCCAGTAAAAGCATTTTAAAAAGTACCAATATTACATATAGAAAAGAGGCTGTTAGCATTGCTACTTTATATATTAAATAAACTATTGAGTTAATTTAAGAACTGACTAGTCACTACCAATATTTACATGTGGTGTGCCTCTGGTCAGTTTTTTTTACAGTAAGCACATGGTTAAATGTGCTAATTTTTTTTAGGGACAAAAATTCCCTACCCACTACCTTTTACTGGTAAATTATTCTTTTTTGTATGATGTTGTTTTCATCTCCCCCTCTCACATCATTTGTATTTTTACACGGCAGCTTTAATTTTCTTTGTATCTGGTAGTCCATAAAGTTTAACTGCCAGTGCATGATTTTTATGGTATAACGTCATCTTGAAAATAAATTCAGTTACTTTTTTTAGCAGTATTGTAATGCATACGGTCTGCCGATTTCATCATACCCGCGCGCTAATAATGTCTTTTTATCAACCTTTTCATTTCTAGCGTTATAGTCAATAATAGGATTTGCCCCATCATCTCTTACATATTCATACACATACTGGGCGTCATAGCCGCTATCCATAATGTGATAATCTGTTTTAAATGCACTATATTCTTTAAGCTTATGATGTATCTTTAAAAATGTCTTTGCTTCATCTAAAGCACCTGAACCAGTAGCTGCCATAATGGGCAGTTCTAACTCAAGTTCTATTTCGACAGATGTCATAATAACTGCTTTGTACCCAAATACAGGTTCTGTTTTATTTGGCATCTCCTTATTGCGTCTATACCCTGTTCTTGCTGTGATATCTTTTGATGCTCTTGGGCAATGAAAAGTTAGATTGCTTTCTTCATCTTTTCTTAGCGCACAGGTTATTATTTGGATTCCATAGCCTTCGGGTACAACAATATTAAATCCTAGCACATTACTTAGATAGTCTAATTGCCGCTGCCACCCGTTGACAGGATTTCTTGTTACTTTAATCTTCAAGATACAAAATGCACCTATATTTTCAGCAGCTACTTCTTTTTTCTTGTTTTTTAGCGCTTTTTTCATCTTCTCAATAACATCTTCTCTTGGACACTGCATTTTGATATCTAGCATTTTACTCATCTTATCTTCTTTTTCTATCTTTTCGGTAGTCAGTTTTATCTGCTCATTTATTCCACTCAATAAATTATTTGGACAATCTATGCATTTGCAGCACTGTTCCATATAGTTACAGCCTCTAAATCTTGCAAATGCTTCAAGCAGTGTACCATCAGTGCTAATAATTTGTCCTGTTATGATGCCCACAATCCTAAAAAGCTCCACGAGCATCCCCATAATGGCTTGAAAGTTTTCTTCACCAATTCTTTTACGGAAGTTATGCATATCTACTTCATCTGGTACTTTATCATAAATGCCTAAATACTAACGATAATGCTTACCTTTAATGTCATCCCGTAAATCTTCGCAAAACTTACTGTAGTACATATGTTCATCCCATAGCTTCATAAGTTCCATTAAAAACATCGTAACGGGATCATAACAGTTACCACCTTCTA
>SKGK01000104.1 GCA_007117465.1 Clostridia bacterium
GCAAGAGAAAAGCATAAAAAAAATGCCGGAAAATCAATAATTTTCGGCATTTTTCATGCTGATATTTAGTTATTTATGATTAGGATTTAATTTGCTATTGGGTTAGGGTGTGAACTGTAACGTCAATTTGTAGTAAAAAACTATTTACAAGAGTATTTTTCTTTATTTAAAGGCGATATCATCCAAAGTTATGCTACCTCTATTCATCCATTAGCGCAAATATCAAGACCTGAAACAGCCGTGATTATTTATAGATTGTTTAATAAATAATTCAAATAATTACATACAAAAAACACACGAGTATAATCCTCGTGTGTTTTTTGTATGTGCGTATTTGCCTTATCTTTTTGAGAACTGTGGCGCTCTTCTTGCACCTTTGAGTCCGTATTTTTTTCTTTCTTTCATCCTTGGGTCTCTCGTTAAGAAGCCTGCTTTTTTAAGTGCTGGTCTAAACTCTTCGTCTGCTTTTAAAAGTGCTCTTGCTACACCATGACGAATCGCACCAGCTTGACCCGTAAATCCACCACCTATTACTTTTGCAATGACATCAAACTTGTCTATTGTTTGTGTAAGCACTAAAGGCTGCTTTAAAATTACCTTAAGTGTTTCTAATCCAAAATAATCATCGATACTTCTATCATTAATTAAGATATTTCCTTCTCCTGGTACTAATCGTACTCTTGCTATTGATTTTTTTCTTCTACCAGTTCCATAGTATTGTACTTTAGCCATTATCTATTCCTCCCCTTCTTATATTTCCTGAGTCCATGGTTGTGGCTGCTGCGCATTATGGTTATGCTGTGTGCCTTTATATACTCTCACCTTTTTTAGCGCTTTTCTGCCAAGGGAGTTATGTGGAAGCATACCTTTTACTGCTGTCATCACTGCTCTTTCAGGTCTTGTCTCTAAAAGATGACGATAACTCATCTCTTTTAATCCACCTGGATAAAGGGAATGTCTTCTAAACATCTTTTGGTCTAACTTTCTACCCGTTAAAATTACTTTTTCTGCATTCACCACAATTACATGATCTCCACAATCAACATGTGGTGTAAACTCAGGCTTATGCTTTCCTCTAACAATTTTAGCAACCTGCGCTGCAACTCTTCCTAGTGGCTTACCTTCGGCATCTATAATATACCATTTTCTTTGTAAATCATCGGCTTTTGCCATAAAAGTGCTCATTTAAATACCTCCTATATTCATTGCCATTCATTTATGAATTCACTGCTATTTATTTTAATACATCAAGACGAGAATGTCAAGATATTTTTATGATTATTTTAATTTAGCTTTCATATTCTCTCTTTTATCAAGCTATATTCTGATTATCTCTCTGTAGATAGTCCGCCATATCATTTTTTATGGATGCATTTTTTTATTTCTATCTTGATTATACACATAGGTTTAACGTATAATAGTGTAGAGAAAATACGAAAGGAAGATTTGATGCAAAATATACTAAGCTATGTAAGAAGAGCCGTTGAAGACTATGATATGATACAAGAAGGTGATAGAATTGCCATCGGTGTGTCGGGTGGCAAAGATAGTCTCACCTTACTAAAAGCCATGAAAGGACTACAACGTTTTTTTCCAAAAAACTTTGAATTAGAAGCGATTACACTAACGATGGGATTTGATGATTTTGATCTCTCAGGGGTACAGGCTTTATGCGATGATATTGATGTTCCTTACACCATTATCCCTACTAATATTGCTGAGGTTATTTTTGATATTCGCAAAGAATCTAACCCCTGCTCTTTATGTGCAAAAATGCGCAGAGGTGCACTGCATGACGCTGCTCTAGAACGCGGATGTAAAAAAGTTGCACTCGGTCACCATTTTGACGATGCGATTGAGACCTTTTTTATGAGTCTTTTTTATGAAGGGCGTATCAATTGTTTCTCACCTGTAACGTATTTAGACAGAAAAGATATCCACCTGATTCGCCCGATGCTCTATGTTCCTGAGCAAATAATCAAAGGATTTTCAAATCAATCTGCACTGCCAATTGTGCAAAGCCCTTGTCCTGCTAATGGTCACACAAAGCGCCAGTATATTAAAGACCTATTAACAACGCTTACCAAAGAAAATAAGGGATTAAAAGAAAGGCTTTTTGGCGCCATTAAGCGTTCTGGTATCAACGATTGGTAAACATTCAAGGGAGGCAGTCCATATACCCTTTAATAGTAAAAATAAAAAAGCATAAATATGAATGATTTTACAATTAAATGGTTTACTTCTACTTTTTTTTTTGATAAAATTAACCTATCATTATAAATAAAAAGGTATATGGAGGAAGACAAATGAAAGTAAGAAAAGCAATTATTCCAGCTGCAGGACTTGGTACGCGCTTTTTGCCAGCTACTAAAGCACAACCTAAGGAGATGCTCCCAATTGTAGATAAGCCAACCATACAGTATATCGTAGAAGAAGCTGTAGCATCTGGCATTGAAGATATTATTATTGTAACGGGTAGAAGTAAACGCGCCATTGAAGACCATTTTGATAAATCCTATGAATTAGAATCAGAACTTCAAAAGTCCGGGAAAGAAGATTTGCTTGAAATGGTTCAAAATATTTCCAAAATGGCAAACATCCATTATATCCGTCAAAAAGAACCTCGTGGATTAGGACATGCTATCCACTGTGCAAAATCTTTTATCGGCAATGAGCCTTTTGCTGTACTATTAGGAGATGACGTCGTAGATTCACAAGTGCCGTGTCTTAAACAGATGATTGACGTGTATAATGAGTACAAAACATCCATCTTAGGCGTTCAAAAAGTACCCGATGAAGACGTATCTAAATATGGCATCGTAAATTGCGTCCATATAGAAGACATGGTATATAAAGTGAAGGATCTAGTGGAAAAACCAAAAAAAGAAGATGCACCTTCTAACATTGCTATATTAGGTCGCTACATTATTAGTTCTAAAATTTTTGAATATCTTGAAAATACCACCCCAGGTGCTGGTGGAGAAATTCAGCTTACCGACGCATTAAAAGAACTCTCTAAAACAGAAGTAATGTATGCCTATGACTTTATCGGTAGACGCTATGATGTAGGAAATCGAATTGGGTTTTTAGAAGCAACAGTGGAATTTGCACTTAAGCGTGATGATTTAAGAGAAGACTTTACATCTTATTTAACAAAAATTATTCAAAATTAATTATAAAAAAAAGAATGATCTATAAGAGACCATTCTTTTTTTTAATTTCCTACCCCACTTTAGTATACGTAGGTACAAGCGTTTCTATAAAACTAATCAAATCTTCATTTTCGCTGCTAATAATATTTCTTAGCCGCTCTAGTTGACGATTGAGAATTTTCATATCCATAAATATCGGCTGCCCGATAAAAATCTTTTTATGCCTTGTCGCGGTTAGCCCTTCTTCTTCCATTAATAGCTCTTCATACATTTTTTCACCTGGACGCAGTCCCGTATACTTAATCTCAATATCTTCATTCGGCTCAAAGCCAGATAGTCTAATTAAGTCCCATGCTAGCTGTGCTATCTTAACAGGCTTACCCATATCCAGCACAAAAATCTCTCCGCCTTTTGCCATAGCACCTGCTTGAATGACTAACCGGGCAGCTTCTGGAATAGTCATAAAATACCGTGTAATCTCAGGATGCGTCACTGTCACAGGACCGCCTTGTGCAATTTGTTGTTTGAAAATAGGAATAACACTCCCATTACTACCTAGCACATTGCCGAATCGCACTGCAACAAACTCTGTTTTGCTATTTCGACTATACGCTTGAACAATCATTTCTGCAACTCTCTTGGTCGCTCCCATAATATTCGTAGGATTGACTGCTTTATCCGTTGAAATCAGCACAAATTTTTGAGCTTTATATTTATGCGCACACTCTACTAAATTTAATGTACCAAACACATTATTTTTTATTGCCTCAGTTGGATTGTTCTCCATGAGTGGCACATGTTTATGCGCTGCGGCATGGAAAATAACTTGCGGTTTGTATGTGCTAAATATTTTTTCTAAACGTGCTCTATCTCGGATAGAGGCAATTATAGTATTTAAATTAAGTTCTGGGAACATTTTCAATAACTCATTTTGAATCTCAAAGGCGTTATTTTCATAAATATCTAATATAAGTAATTGTTTTGGAGAAAAACGTGCAATTTGCCTACATAGTTCAGACCCTATAGAGCCTCCACCCCCTGTTACTAATACCACTTTATGTTGTAGATACCCAGATATTTCGTCTAAGTTAATTTTTACAGGTTCTCTCCCTAATAAGTCTTCAATTTCTACATCTCTTATGTTATTAATAGTAACAGTTTCATCAATTAATTCATACATACCAGGTACAATTTTAAGTTTACAAGCTGTTTGTTTGCATGCTTCGATGGCTTCACTTATCTGCTGCTTATTAGCAGAAGGAATGGCAATAATAATTTCATCAATCTTTTTCATCTCCACCACACGCAAAGCATTTTCTCTTGTCCCTAATACAGGCACTCCATTAATCTTCTTGCCTAACTTATTTTTATTGTCATCAATCACTGCTACTGGAACACTACAAAGTTCTTTATGATTGCGAAGCTCTTTAATAATGGTAGAACCTGCATCTCCTGCACCATAAATCAGCATTCTTTTCTTAACATCTTTTTCATACTCTATTTTAAAGCTAATTCCTTTGGATAAGTAGCGTCTACAAATCTTATAAAGTAGCCTGCTACCTCCTATAAGACCAACATCTAGTATGCAGGCAATAACAATAATACCTCTTGGCACTGTGCCCATCTGCATCATGAATATATATGCTACCATGGCTGAATTAGCGAACAATGCAGATATAGCAATTACTAAAGCTTCTCTAATGCTGGCATATCGCCACATGCTTTTATAAAGTCCTGCATAGTAAAAGACAACTAACTTTATGGTCGTCATCGGGATAAAAATTTCTTGATACTGTTTTATATATTGCTGCTGCACCACAAAATCAAATCTTAGCCAATATGCACCGTAAAGCGCTAAATTAACGAGTAAAATATCCACTAACATCCACATAAGAACCTTTGCTTTTGTTTTCATATCCTCACACCCACTTTTTATTAACTTTTTACTACGGTCATACTCTTTTATATTATACTATACTTTTTTTCGTAAAACAATGAATTGTATAAAAAATTAATCCCGTAGTTTTTAGTTTTTTCTTTTGCACGCAGTGACCATTATACCATACCCCTTATAAAAAAAATGTCGAATCCTGTCGTATGGAAAAATTTTTTTGTAAAATATATTTATAGGGAAAGTCCTTATGAACAATCCCTATGTTTTGCTACCAAGTATTTTCGTTTGTCACTATCCACTAATTGCGCCCTTCCCCACTACTTTTCCAATACGCCATAAAAAATACAAAGAATACACTTACCATAATTCCTAATACTCCTGCAATAGCAACAATCATCATCTTGCCACTAGTCGGATAAATCGGAGGTAATGCTTGTGCCACAATGGTTACACTTGACCTTCCTATCTCTGCAGATTGTTTGATGTTAGCTTCTTTGAGTTTTTGCTGGTAAGCATCTCTTGTTTGCTTACCCATATCCACTTCATAGGTGAGCACTTCTAGTTCATTTTCTTTTTCTGCTAACTCTGCTTGCAATACTTTTACTTGTTTTTGCTTAACTGCAATTTCTCTTTCTAGTCCTTCTATTCGTGCTGTATCTCTTGTGAGTGCAAGTTCATAATTCTTGTTATCCATTAGTAGTGAAGTATATGCTGGATTCAGCTGCTCTTCAATCATCTCAAGTCCTGCAATATCTTGCATGTTCGCATCTGATAGTTCTTTAATAATTTGTGAAAGCAGTGCATCAGTTGCTACTGACTTTGAAGTCTCTAGTGTCTTTGGCGTCGTTTGCAGTGTACGCCTCACTTGATTAAGTGCTGCTTGTGTAATTTCCTTATCAAGTCTTACCTCTACTACTTTACTTTTAAATGATGTAAGCTGTGAAAGTGTCGCATTTAACTCTTGTCTTAATTCGCTAACACCCCGTGGTCTTGCTAAAAAAGCAGTAAGCTCTGCCGTTGCCTTTTCAAGCTTTTCTTTTTCTAGTATCAGCTGTTGCTCAATAAATTCTGCCGTTTGACCTGTTTGCTGTTGGAGCTTTTCACTCACGTACTCAACAAACTGTTTACTAAGCACATTTGCAATATCAGCCGCTAATATAGGATCTGCATCTTTTACTACCAGATACATTAAATTGGTATTTTGAGGCGTTTCTATATTGATTTTACGTGCTAATCCTACATACGTCATGTCATACTTCTCATCTAGAGAAAGTGCTTTTATCACTGCATTTAGCACCTCAGGCGTTTTGATTTGTTCTTTATAAGTGTCAAGTGTCATCTGTGGATATTGTGAAATGGAATCTACCAAGTTGGAAATTTGATTCTGATTTCCTCTCTCCTGCACGGTAATGGGTGATACCATAAGTCTAGACTTTGCTTCATACGTAGGTGTCACATAAAAATGTGCATAGATAACACTAACTAATAAACTTACCGTCGTAAATATGGCAATAAACCATTTAGCCTTTAACAGCACTTCAATTAGCTCTCTTAAATTAAATTCTTCTTCACAACGCGAAAAATTTATCTCTTGCATTTCTTCGCCTACCTTTCTTATTATTCATATTTGAATAGTTTTATTTTATAGTATATTTTTATACATTACCATTACTGCATTCTAAAGATTGCATTACAAATCTATTACGATTACTTTTCAAAAGCAACACCATTAGATATCATATGTAAAACTTGGAAAAAGTTATTGACATTTTCTCTTCTAGTTGGTAAAATTATAGGTAAGATTGTCGTTTTTAGGCATTTTATCATTTTCCATGTGTTGCAGCGTACCATACCAAACTATCAATAAAATAAAGAAAGGAGCAGTTACGTAGAATATACAGCAATACAACCTTAAAAAAGTTTTATACGTTTTACGTAACAACATAAAAAAAATATGGAAGAAAAAGAAATATCAATAAGACAGCTACTGGAGATTATTTTAAGAGGCAAATGGATTATTGCATTAATTACGGTAATGTGTCTTGTGCTAGGCTTTGCTTTTACGTTTGTTTCTACGGCTAATGATGGACAAGCCGAAACATTCATCACGTTTAATTTCCCAGGTATTGAAAATGGAAAAAATCCGGATGGTACAACTTTTAACGTACATAGAATTACCTCGCCCGTTGTACTCGAAGGTGTAATTGAATCTCTTAATCTTAATGAAAGTATATACTCTACTTCATGGTTAAACGCTAATATTAAGATTACCCCTGTTATTCCTAACGATGTTGTGCAAAAAGTAGAAGTCGCGCTAAAACGAGGTGAAAGTTATGAGTATCATCCCGTTACATACAAATTATCACTAAATATCCCTTCTCCTGCTGACGCTTCACTAACAACACGCATATCAAGAAGACTTGGGACGGGAAGCAGTGATAAAAAAGCGTTTGCGGAAACCTTTTTTACTAGCCTTGTTGAGCATTACCGTGTATACTTTAAACAGCAACACCTTAATATAAATTTCGGTGTTACGCCGCATAAACTGGATTATGAATCGTATGATTATCTTGATATCGTGTCTATCAGTCAAAATCACTTAACGGCTATAGAACGATTTGCAAAAACACAAAACGAGAATACTTTAGACTTTCGCTCTATTCATACAGGTCATACTTTCTTAGATATCGCAGACAGAGTTTCAGTCATTAAAGATATTGATTTGAATAAATTAAGCTCCATGATATGGGTTAATGGTTTAACAAAAAATACCGACAGACTAATCAAAGAGTATGAATATAAAATAGAGATGCTACAACTTGAAGCTGAAAAGAAAAAAAATGAAGCACGCGCAACTGCTGAAATGATGGCTGCCTATAAAAAAGATGATATACTCGTTCATATGCCTGGTGGTACAGATGCAAACCAAATCTCTGCTTTAAACATTGATTCATATTATGATAAGCTTGCAGAGCGTTCAATTGAGGCACTTGTCACAGCGCAAAGCCTTGAAACTGATATTAGGCATTATGAAAATGAAATTGAAAAATTAATGGGCGAGACCATTTCTTTATCCGATAAGCAAAAAGCGGAAGAAGAACTACTCTATATGATATCTGAGGTAAAAGATAAAATGCTGTATTGGATTAATATTGCAAATGATATGGTTCAAGAATATTATGACCATAATTATACCAATATCATTAGGAAAATATCTCCCACAGGGCTTGTACAAACTGTCAACATAAAATTAAATCTTGCAATTTCCCTTGTACTTGGTATTATGGTGGGTGTGTTTGTTGTTTTCTTCATTGATTACTGGAAAAACAGCAAAGAAGATATAGAAGCCTAGATTTTATAGAAAGGCAGCTTTAGTAAAGCTGCCTTTCTATTTGGGCTTTTATGCTTGTACCTTAGCGGTTACCGCCTCTTTAAAAATATTCATTTTCTGTTGTGCTTCTTCGACTGTATCGGCTGTTACCGAGAAATATAACTTGACTTTTGGCTCAGTACCTGAAGGTCTTACCACAAACCAACTCTTATCTTCAAGTTCAAAATATAATACATTTGATGATGGCAAATCCACCGTCTCTTCACTGCCAGTTATCATCTCATAGCGTTTACCCACCTTATAATCCCTAAACGCTGTTACTCTTACATCACCAATACTTTTAGGTGTGTTTTCTCTAAGTGTTTGCATGATTGCTGCAATCTTTTCTTGTCCTGCTTTACCCTCCATCGTGATAGACATTAAGTCTTCTAGATATACACCATACTTTTCATATAACGCTTGCATCGCTTCATATAAAGACATTCCCTTCGTCTTATACCATGCTGCCATCTCAGCAATGAGCATAGCAGCGACTACGCCGTCCTTATCCCTTGCATGAGTTCCTGCTAGATACCCATAACTTTCTTCAAATCCAAAAACAAACTGCTTTTGGTTGCCGTTTTCTTCAAACTCTTTTATTTTCTCTCCGATAAATTTAAAGCCTGTAAGCACATCCATGATTTCAACATTATAATGCTTTGTTACCGCTCTTGTCATCTCAGACGTTACGATGGTCTTTATAATAACCCCATTATCAGGCAGCATGCCTTTTTCTTTCTGCTGAGACAATATGTAGTCTGTTAATAATACGCCTACTTGATTGCCTGTCATGGTTATATATTCCTCTTGATTGTTTCTTACCATAATTCCTACACGGTCACAATCAGGATCTGTCCCTATAATTAAATCCACATTCTCTTTTTTAGCAAGCGCAATCGCAAGTTCAAACCCTTCTTTATCTTCCGGATTAGGCGATTTTACAGTTGAAAAAGCGGGGTCAGGCTTTTCTTGCTCTTTTACGACTATCACATTTTTAAGCCCAATCATCTCTAAAATATTACGCACAGGCTTATTGCCTGCACCATGAAAAGGTGTGTAGATAATTTTAAAATTATCTGCAACCTCTGCCACAACTTCTGGACGAATACTTTGCGCTTTTACATTCGCCAGAAATTTTTCATCCATTTCCTTCCCTATTATTTCAATCAAACCTTGATCTTTTGCTTTATCTTCCGCTATAACTCTTACATCTTTAAAAATATCAATTTTATTAATAGCTGCAAGTACTGCATCTGCACTTTCTGGAGGTAATTGCCCCCCATCTTCCCAATATGCTTTATAACCATTATACTTTGCTGGATTATGACTAGCCGTAATCACAATACCTGCAATACACCCTAATTCTCTTACTGCAAATGAAAGTGCTGGTACTGGTCGCAGTTCATCAAATACATAGGTCTTAATACCATTAGCTGCAAGTACCTTTGCCGCTTCCATGGCAAATACATTAGATTTATACCGAGAGTCATAGGCAACGACAACACCGCGACGACTTGCAGCCTCGCCTTGCGAAGAAATATATTGTGCCATTCCTTGTGTTACTTTGCGTATAGTGTAAATATTAATACGATTGGTACCTGCCCCTATAATGCCTCTTAATCCTCCAGTTCCAAAAGCTAAATCCGTATAAAATCGCTCTTCAATTTCTTTCTCATCTGATTTTATTTGTGCTAACTCTTGTTTTGTTTCTTCATCTACAACGCTGCTTTCCATCCAATTTTGGTATGCTTTTATATAGTCCATCTCAAATTTGCCTCCTTACTTGTTAATCGTGCATTTCACTTCACTTTTATAATACATGATTCTACTGACTTTGTCTACAAAAAAATTGATACTACCACAAATAAAAGACTGCCGCCTATCACATAGGCAGCCCCTCCCCATCTTGCAATCATCTCTTCCCATTTAAAATCCCCACTTCTCATATAAGGTGCTTCAAATAAAAAACAAATCACGCCTACATACAGCATCAAAAACCAAAAATATCCCGACACCATCCCTGAAGTGATTCGCATTGCCTCTCTAAGCATCTTCCCACCTCGCTTTATTGTACTAACCCTATCCTACGAATATTTGCATCTACTGATACATTTAACTCCGATTCCTTGAAAATCTCCCGCCACTGCTGCTCATGCGCCTTAAACCAGCGCGCATTATACTGCCTAACTAGTCCCCCAAAATCCATAAAGTCTGCTTCAAATTTTTCTTGCGCCTTTTTTAAAATTTCATGACACTGGCGCTTTATCAGCTGCTCTATAGCACGTTCTAAATTTTCAATAAAATATTGGGTTAATATATTCTCGAAATTCAGATGCTGCATCTCTGCCACATCTCCTTCAATACGAATTTGCACATCAAAATCCACACGTTCTCCTTGAATGCGTGGAGTCACTTTCGATCTACCTTCACTAATTTCAAATACCATATGTCCCGGTAGTCCATCTACATCTTGTAATATGATTGTCCCTCTTGAAATATCATCAATGAGCCATTTAGTGGCCTTTACTTCATCAGGCGATAAATGCCCTACATACGTATCTTTACGAAAAACGGCTGCCCCTGTCAGCTCAATATCTTTTTCTCCTGCCTTCGCTTTCACTAATATAAAATCTGACCCTCTCCTTAAATTTTTGGCTAGCTCTAATAAATCTACGTCAGAACTAATCCGATGCACATGTTGTTCATTGAGCAATAAAATATCGGCTAGATAATCAGATGTGCTTCTCGCTGTCGGCGGTGTAATAGCAAAAATCTCTTTTATTGGTCCTTCACTTATTATGATATCTGTCCGACGTCGCATATCAACATCACGCAAAAAATAATCCATATGTGCCGCAATTCCTTGCTCGGCTAATTCTTTACTTATAATAATAACGCGTGTATGCTCTACATTTAGTACTTTATCTACTCTCGTTTTGATGTTCTTTTTTGCACGAATAATGGTAGGGGAAGTGGTACTCACATTCCATACCTTCTTATCTGCTTCACCCTCTCCAAACATTGCCGCAGGAAGTGCAATTTGATATGTGATAAGCATCTCACCTTCT
Organism: Clostridia bacterium; assembly: GCA_007117465.1. GTDB lineage: Bacteria > Bacillota > Clostridia > SK-Y3 > SK-Y3 > SKGK01. The sequence continues at coordinate 11,485 of SKGK01000104.1, forward strand.
TTTTCCCCTGTATCTATCCCGATACCCATTACAAAACCCCGCTCTTCAATTTCCACTCTATCCCAACAACCTGTAAGCAATATAATGCTGATACAGATACCCCAAAAAACTACTTTATTTCGCCTCTTCACTACCTCTTTCTCCTTTCTTTCTAATTATCGCGATAATAAAAAGCAGTATCGGAATAAGAACAACTGCTAAACCGCCTAAATTTGAAAATATCTGACCACATAATTTTACCTGATAAATATTTTGTGGTGCTAATGCTAAGAAGTAAATAATGGGCGCTACTAGATAAATAAAGGGTCTATAATTCTTTAACCCTATCAATCGCACAGTAGTAAACCCTGCTAAATAATGTAGCACACAAATAGTAGTAAAGACTGCTACAATCCAAAAGATTGCAAAAAATACATCAAATCGCTCCGCAAAAGCGCCTGGAAAATCAATAGATTTAGCAAGTTCCATAGTAGGATACATCTGAAACTTTAATGCGTCATAGGAAAAAACACCTATACAAATAGCTACCGTCGCTGTATAAATAATAGTTGTAAGTCCTACGCCCGCTACACCGCATATCACTGCCTTTTTAGGCTTTGCCATAAATGCTACTGCAAAAAGTAATACTTCAAACCCCAAATACGCTTTAGTCACTGCCGAAATATTTTGTACTACATCTACTAAATCCACCTGCCATAATGAATAAAATTCTTTAATATCAAAATTTTTAAGCCCTAAAATAAGTAGTATTGAGCTAGATATAAGTACAATAGGGAAAAACGCTTCACAAATCCGAGCCACTGCATTGATGCCATTTTGTGCTAAATATATCGTTAGTATAAGCATGGTTATCATAATCACTTCTATGGGTGTGTTATCTAATAAAAATGCTTTCATTGCATCTGAAAACAATCGTAGCACGAGGGCTGTACCTACTAAAAAATATACTGCTAGCAGCAGATGTATTCCTTTTGCAAGTATAGGCCCTACAATGTCACTACTATACTCTATGATAGTCTTGTTAGGGAATCGTCTCCCAAGAAGGGTTATTACTACACTTAATGTCGTTACTGTGCCCCCAGCTACCAAGGTCAGCAATACCCCGCCTAACTCTACCGCTTCTACTACTTGGCGTGGAAGATTTATAAGACCTGTTCCAATAATGGTCATTGCTGCTAGTGTCATGACTTGTACACTACTTAATCGATCTTTTTCGGTGCTCATCTATTTGTCACATCTCCTTTACTGCATCCTGCTCATAGCGGTCAATATCTACAGGATTAATGTACACTGGTCTTTTTTTCATCCATTGTATAGGTGCACGCACAAACGCGTCCTTCCAGTCACTGACTTGTACCGGCGATATTGGAGACATATAATTTGCGTCAAAGCTTTTAAGTAATGTCAGATGGATATTAATAATAATAAACGCAAGCATTACCCCATACAGTCCTAGCGTGCCTGCTAATATCATAATGGGAAAACGAATAATACGAAATGCTATCGCAAGGCTATACGAAGGGATAATGAAAGAAGCAATTGCTGTCACTGCTACAACAATAACCATAAATGGGCTTGCTATCCCTGCACGCACTGCAGCATCGCCAATAATAATACCCCCGACAATCCCTATGGTTTGGCCAATCGGTTTAGGTAGCCTTGCACCTGCTTCACGTAGCAGTTCTATAGTCGTTTCCATCAAAAGCGCTTCAATAAAAGCAGGAAAAGGCACACCTTCTCTGCTAGCCGCCAAAGACAATGCAAGCGGCGTAGGCAGCATGCCTGGATGATAAGATACGATGGCTACATAAAGTGCAGGTGCAAAGGTGGCAATAAAGGAGCCTACCCAACGAAGCCCACGCAGTAATGTACCAATAATCCATCGTTCATAATAATCTTCAGCACTTTGAAAAAACTGATATAAGCTTGCAGGTGCAATAATAACAAATGGCGTGCCGTCTACAAAAATTACAATTCGACCTTCTAACAAAGCAGACGCTGCCTTATCTGGCCTTTCGGTATTTTGCATCTGCGGAAACGGACTAATATTATTATCTTCAATCAATTGTTCAAGCTGCCCTGAATCTAAAATGGCATCAATATCGATTTTTTCAATCCGCTTTTTTGCATCTTCTACGAGTTTAGGGTTTGTAATGCCTTTTATGTAACTAATAATAATATCGGTTTTAGACCTTCTCCCTAGCGTCATCATGTCAAATACTAGGTTAGGGTCTTTTATCTTTCTTCTAAGTAGTGCTGTATTAAAACGAAGTGCTTCTGTAAATCCATCTCTAGGCCCTCTTATCACAGGATCGGTAATGGGTTCTTGTACCCCCCTCAGTGGAAATTCACGCGTCCCTATTACGATGGCTTTATCATATCCATCCACTAATAAAATCGTTTCCCCAGATATAAGCATTCTCATCGCTTCATCTAAATCCTCTGCTTCACTTACCTCAGCTGCACTAATAATTTTTCGTTTTATTGTCAGTGCTGTCTTATATCTTTTTTCTTTTTCATCGGCATCGATATTTAACTGTCCACCCCCTAATAGAAGTGGACTAATGACATTTACCTGAATCCACTGCTTACTTACCATGCCATCAATAAATATAACCCCGCACTTAATATCTGCCGTTGCAAAAGCAAATTCTCTAAAAACAACGTCGTCTCCACTTTTTTCGAGATACCCTTTAAACTTTTCAAAGTTTTCATCAAAGTCAACCGAAAATGTAGGAGCTATATATTCTTCTTGTTGTTCTTTTCCTTCTTTGTCTTTGTTATATCTTTTTTTTTTAATAATACGGACCATTTTACCACCACCTGCTATTTGTTGTTTTTTCTCAAAAACCTAAGCCGTCTACCTCTCCCTATTTTCTGCACTTTATAGGTTAAATATACATCATTTGAACAATGTCTTGTAAAAATTGATTTGCCCTAACTGTCCCGCCTATAATACGATTTTTTCTGCCACTCATCACTGCTTTTACAAAACTTTTTCTAAACTGCCTATAAAATAGCTGCTTAATCTTTTGCGTATAAGCTTTTTTTAAATCATAGTTACTTTCTTCACAGCTTCTGACTATGTGCTGCGCAGCAATCTTACCACTTTGCATTGCATAGTAGATACCTTCTCCCGAAAAAGCATTCACAAGCCCTGCCGCATCTCCTGCAAGCAGTACTTGATGATTTCCTAAACATCTAAAAGTTCCTCCTATCGGCAAATAACTTCCTTGAAATTGAACCGCTCTCGCCTCAATGCCTTTTTCTGCAAGTATGCGCTCTTTAAATATACATGCAAATTGACTTAACTGCTGCGCCTGTCCCGCCCAACTGCCTACACCAATATTAAGGCCACTGCGCAAAGGAAACACCCATCCAAAGCCACCTAAAAAATCAATGCAATAAAGTTCTATGTACGTCAAAATCTTTTGCGCTTGTACACTTTCACAGCTGACATTTGAACTTAACGCAAAACCTTTAGCCCATTTTACACGCATATGATTAATGTCCCCAAGTTTTGCTGTTGTACCATTTACGCCATCTGCAATAATCATTTTTGATGCATATATGAAATCTTTATCTATTTTAATCACCATATCTTGTGTATGATTTCTATATTTAATCACAGATACTGTTTTTTGGGGCATAAATTCCACACCGCTATCAATACTTTGCTTCAACAGATAATGGTCGAAAACTTGTCGCTTCACGGTTACACCTAGCTGCTGCTCACTTTGATACGTACTTGCCTGATATCTACTATCAAACAAACGCACCTCGTGGATATGCTGCTCAATCACTTCTGATGGCAAAGGATTATTAAATATTTCTAAGGCTCGTCTAGGCAAGTATCCACCACATGGTTTATCTCTTGGAAAGAACTTCTTATCAATCAATAAAACGCGCAGTCCTCGCCTCGCTGCCTCTCCTGCGGCACTGCTCCCCGCAGGTCCTGCTCCTACTACTACTACATCATATCTTTCTCTTTGCATGCTACCACCTTCTTCGTTATTATATCGCTCCCTAAAAATCTGAGCACTAACACTCACACAATCTCTTTGCCCATCATATAATGTACTGAGCAAACTTATTATAACCATAATGAAAGGAGAATCTATATGGGTACTAAAAAAACTTATTATACAAGTGGTAATACGGAGCTACTATTTTTTATCTTAATTTTCTTACTATTATTTTATGATAGTAGCCCTCTATACAGTTTTTCTCCCACAACATGTGGCACTTGTTATCCAAAAGATAACAGCATTTTATTTTTCATTTTGATTTTCTTGCTACTTTTTTATGATAAAAAGCCTTGTGCTCTCCCTTATTAATAAGTGCGAAAGCACTTTTTTTGATATTTGTAACCATTTTACGCCTACCTACATATAATGATTAATGAATTGTTAACACATGTTAAAATATAATAAAACCTGTGTAATAACAGCTTATCCAAAAGTGATAATTGTATACTTTGCGCCATACATATTAAGGTATGGTTTTATTACTCACATAGCTATTTTAAGAGGAGGTCTTACATATGTTCCCAAACCTTAATGAAAAGTTTGAACAAATGATTAATAGTATGGATCCAGAAGCGCTTGAAAAAGGTCTTAAAGCATTTTCAGACTTTATACACACTGAACAAGGTGAAAAAATGGCAAAAGAACTTCAAAATGTTGATAAACAGGCATTACTTGAAAAACTAAGTACTTTAAATGAAAGCGAATTAGCAAATCAACTAGATACCCTAGATACCGAAACGTTATCCGAAAAAATAAGCCAAATTGATAAAAATGCATTTATTGATCAACTAAATAATAACCCAGAAATGGTTGATAAGTTAAAACAGTTTTTAAATAATTGAACAAAAGTGAGGGATGAGCATGGCAGACGATTTTGATCAAAAATTAGAGCAAGTAAAGGAATTTTTAAACAATGAAGATATGGCGGAAAATATAAAGGCATTAATGAGTATGCTAAGCGGTAGTACTAGTTCGCCTAAATCAACCAAAGAAAAAGAAGAGGCGCCACCACAATCACCAAAGCCTACCTTACCCGTACAGGAAAAATCACATTATCATCAAAACAATCAATCACTACCGATTGAAATGGACACAATGCTAAAAATCAAAAAAGCATATGATAAAGTAAACGACCCCAATGACCCAGGTGTTAACTTGCTAATGGCACTTAAACCCTATCTAAACGAAAAACGCAAAGAAAGATTAGACAGTGCTGTTAAAATGATAGGTCTTAGTAAGCTTCCCGCTGTGATTCAAGAAATTGAAACACAAATGCATAATAACTGACTAAATCAAGAAGGGGGGATTGTATGTATCGACGTTATTACCCAAGGTACAATGATTTCGAACAAGAACCGCAACGTCCAATGGCTATGCAAACACAAGAGGAAGAAAAAGTAGAAGAACAACAAGAGCAAGAACCAGAAATTATTGTTCCTGAAAAACCCCAGCATAAAGAATCTTCTTCCGATTATGCTTCCTATACTAGCTCAGCGCAGACGGCTAAAACTGAACAAAGACCGAGAGGATTCCTAGGTCCATTTCGTAGAGATGATTTGCTACTCCTTGCACTTATTCTCCTATTTCTTCAAGATAATGTGCAGGATTATGGTATTTTAATCGTTTTAGTATTTCTATTTTTCATTGGCTTTTAATACATATAAACATATCAAAGGGATAGGATTATTACAATCCTATCCCTTTGATATGTTTATTCTAAATATATTTTTGCTATCACCGGCAAATGATCAGATGCTTGGCTTTCAATCACCTGATTGTCTTTTATAGTAATCTCAGAAGATACAAAAACATAGTCAATACGTGCATTAGGAACATCTGCAGGAAATGTAGCATATGCTTCTGTAGCGGTATCTTTTAAAATATCCGTTATTTTTTCCATTTTTGATGAATCAGGCAACTCATTAAAATCCCCCATCAATACAGTGGGTGCCTTTATCGTTTTTATGTAGCTTCTTATAAAGTCCATTTGCTTTTTTCTTTCTTGCCGATTAGTAGACAAATGCGTAACAAATACATTTAATGTCTGTCCATCTATATCTATTTGCGCCTCTATTAATCCTCTCGGTTCTGAGAATCGTCCCTTTCGGGGTAATCGATGATTGGTCCACGAAAGAATGGGATATTTAGAGATAAGCATATTGCCATATTTTGCCCCTAAATTAATATTGGGTGCATACACCGCTTCATAACCAAAGGCATTTTTAAGTATCTCATCTTGTTTTTGAAAAGCCGTTCTAGGCATCATATGATCTACTTCGTTAAGCGCAATAATATCTGCCTCTTGAGCTTTAATCGTATCAATAACCGTTTGCAAATTGTATATATCGTCTGTGCCCACGCCGTAATGAATATTATAGGTCATTAGCTTAATAGGCTCGGGGTGTGGTTGAGGATAGGTTGCTGATCTTACTTCTTGTATTAGCCGCGTACCGGTGTTATCTTGAACATAACTATACAGATAGGCCAACGCTGATACAAAGCTTAATACAATCACCAACACTATAATAAATTTTTTTTTGCGCACTGCGCCACACCCCCACCAGATACATAAGTACCATTATGCGTAATATTGTATCATATTTTACGAAGAGATGACAGTGGAAAAATATTGTAATCGTTGTCTTTATAGATTTTCAATTACAAGGCGGCCTATTTCCTCTGTTCCTACAAGTTTCATATCTGGGCTTATAATGTCTCCTGTACGATATCCTGAGTCTAATACCTTGCTTACTGCATTTTCAATGGCATCTGCTGCTGCGGTCAAATCAAAAGAATATCTGAGCATCATCGCTGCTGAAACAATCATCGCTAAGGGATTTGCTTTCCCTTGTCCTGCAATATCGGGCGCGGAACCATGTACTGGTTCATACATACCCGGTTTGCTCTCGCCTAAACTCGCCGAAGGTAGCATGCCAATAGATCCTGTAATCATAGAAGCTTCATCTGAAAGAATATCTCCAAACATATTGCTTGTTACAATCACGTCAAATTGCTTGGGGTTGCGCACAAGTTGCATCGCTGCATTATCTACATACATATGGTCTACTGTTACCTCTGGATATTCTTTTGCAACATTATCCACAACTTCACGCCATAATCTTGAACTTTCAAGGATATTCGCTTTATCTACTGACATTAGCTTTTTATCGCGCTTCATTGCGATGTCAAATGCTACACGCGCAATTCTTTCAACTTCATATTTACTATATGCTTCTGTATCATAAGCCGTGTCACCTTCTCTGCCTCTTTCTCCAAAATAGATGCCTCCTGTAAGCTCTCGTACTACCATTACATCTAAACCATCTCCGATAATTTCTGGTTTTAGAGGCGACGCTTCTTTTAAAGCTTGATGTAGCACTGCAGGACGAAGGTTAGCAAATAGTCCAAGTCCCTTTCTTAATCCCAAAAGTGCTTGTTCGGGTCTTTGATCACCGGGAAGTGTATCCCATTTAGGCCCGCCTACTGCACCTAATAATACTGCATCGCTTTGCTGACATGCTTTTAATGTCTCTTCTGGTAGCGCCTTACCATATTTATCAATGGCACATCCCCCTGCATCCACCTCTGTCATTTCAAAGTCAAACCCATATTTTTCGCCTACAGCTTTTAGTACGTTTACTGCCTGTACCGTCACTTCTTTTCCGATACCATCCCCAGGAATAACTGCAACTTTATACGTCATAAATCCCAAACTCCTCTCTTCATCAACTATATACACAAAAGACAGTTCGCTATGCTTATTTTTAAAAGGTTGTCACTTGATTTATTTAAAAAATATTTAAACTATCCCTGCGCCTTTGCTTTATAATATTTCATATCTTTAGTTTTTTATATTTGAATTTGAATTTCAATTATTAATTCCTAATTGCTTTCGAATATATTCAATCAAACCATTTGCAGAAATAAGCTCTTGCATAAACTGTGGAAAAGGGGTGCTTTTATACACTTTATTCTGTGTTATATTGATAATCTCACCCGTATCAAAATCCACTTTTACTTCATCGCCTTCTTTAATATCTGCAGCTGCTTCTGGGCATTCTAAAATAGGAAGCCCTATATTAATAGCATTGCGATAAAAAATACGCGCAAACGTCTTTGCAATTACACAAGAAATACCTGCTGCTTTAATAGCAATCGGGGCATGTTCTCTAGAAGAACCACAACCAAAATTTCTACCTGCTACCATAATATCTCCGCTATTAACACGATCTATGAATGTCTTATCTAAATCTTCCATACAATATTTTGCAAGTTCTTGTGGATCGGATGTATTTAAATATCTTGCTGGAATAATAACATCCGTATCAACATTATCTCCATACTTAATAACTTTTCCCTGTGCCTGCATCATTTCACATTACCTCCTCTGGTGATACAATTTTACCTGCGACAGCAGATGCTGCTGCAACCGCTGGACTGGCTAGATATACTTCGCTTTCTGGATGTCCCATTCTACCTACGAAATTACGATTAGTAGTTGCCACCGCTCGTTCGCCTTTTGCTAAAATCCCCATATGTCCTCCTAAGCAAGGTCCACATGTAGGCGTACTAACGACTGCACCTGCCTCCACAAAATCTTTGAAAAGTCCTTCTTCCATTGCCTGGAGATACACTTTTTGAGACCCTGGAAAAATAATTGTTCTAACATAAGGATGTATCTTTTTGCCACGAAGAACTTTTGCTGCTACCCTTAGATCCTCCATCCTACCATTTGTACAAGATCCTATTACCACTTGGTCAATTTTTACTTCTCCTACGTTATCGATAGTACGCGTATTGTCTGGCAAGTGTGGAAATGCTACTGTCGGTTTAATATCGTCTAGATTAATTTCAAACGTCTTTGTGTATACAGCATCCTCATCTGCCTTATATTCGGTATATGGCTTTTGTGAGTGTTCTTTCATGTATGCAATGGTCTTATCATCTACTTCAAAAATACCATTTTTGGCACCCGCTTCAATTGCCATATTTGTAATGGTAAATCTTGCATCCATGCTCAGTGCACTTACCCCTTCTCCTGTAAATTCCATCGATTGATAAAGTGCACCATCTACACCTATCATACCAATAATGTGCAATATAATATCTTTACCGCTTACCCACGGTTTAAGAGACCCTTTTAATTCAAATTTAATCGCCTCAGGCACTTTAAACCAAGCTTCACCTGTTGCCATACCTGCTGCCATATCGGTACTGCCAATGCCTGTTGAAAAAGCACCTAATGCACCATACGTACATGTATGTGAGTCAGCACCAATAACGACATCACCTGCAACCACCAATCCTTTTTCCGGAATAAGTACATGCTCGATACCCATCTGCCCAATCTCAAAATAATTGACAATTTCTTTTTCTTGTACGAACTCACGTACATATTTACATTGTTCTGCTGATTTAATATCTTTATTTGGTGTAAAATGATCAGGAACAATCGCAATTTTATTTGCATCAAACACCTTATCCACACCGATTTTATTAAATTCTTTGATTGCAACCGGCGTTGTAACATCGTTACCTAATACCAAATCCAGTTTAGCTTTAATAAGCTCGCCTGCCTGTACTTTATCTAGTCCAGCATGTGCTGCTAATATTTTTTGTGTCATTGTCATTCCCATGTAAAAACCCTCCAGTCTATATTCCTTGTATTTTGATATTCATTTTAAATCAAACACTATAAAAAGTCTTCTTACTTACTATCATTGTTGCTATAAAAAAATAACGTTTTCTGCTCCGAAAACATTATCTTTATCTAATATGAAAATTTTTACTCAATAATTTCATTTACTTTCTTTGATTTTGCTTCTTTTCTATATCTTAGAGGTGTCATGCCAACGTGCTTTTTAAAAACATCATTATATCTCTGCTGACTTGCAAAACCTACACTTAAGGCAACATCACTCACCTTTAAGTCGGTCTTTTCTAAAAGCTCTTTAGAGCGCTCTACACGCACACATAACAAATAGCTTTTAGGACTAATATCAAATTCCTCTTTAAATGCATGTGCAAAATAACTTTGACTTAAAAAAATATATTTTGCAACATCCGACAGCGTGATATCTTTTTCATAATTATTTTCCATATATTCTTTGGCAATCTGCATAAGTTCTTTTAGTTTTAAGCTCTTGCTCTTAATATTTTCTTCCCATTCTAGCTTAAGCGCTCGAGATATGAGCACAAATAACTCCATAATAAGCAGATAGCTAAGGTATTCTCCCCATACATCTTGATTTTGACGTTCTCTTAAAATACGGTTCATGACATATACGATATCATTTCTGCGGCTTAGTTTGAGATTGATAAACGCCCCATTTTCTTTATTCTTAACAAATTCAATAAAATCATCAATCGAAACGCTAGCATGCTCTCTTTCGTGCTTAGACTGAAATTTAAAACTAAGTACAATAAATTCGCATCCTGCCTGTGATTTCACATGAAATTTATGCGGTTGATAGGGCTTTATAATCACAATATCATTTGGTCCTAACTTTACATCTTTCCCTGCAATCTGAAAAACGGCATTGCCTCTTTTAAAGTAAACCATCTCGAAATGATCGTGTTTACTTAGATCCATCGACCAATTGGTATCGTGAATACGTTGAATGGTTTTAATGATTAGCGGCAAAAAAGCTGTTTTTTCCATTATTCCTTCCCAAGTCTTAGGAAGCATCGTTTCAGACATTGTCAATCACCCTTACACATTAATTTTTAAATACATACACCTTTGCATGTTTTGCTGTCTTTGTTATTATAACACAGAACCAATCAATTAAGCAACAGCTTCATTAAGACAGGAGTATGACCCTGAGTAGTAATAAAAAATTTTTGCACGTATATTTTAATTGTATTGTGTATATCATTGTGATATACTGTACTTGGTTTTTAAACTGTACGATATTTTATCTTATCTCCTTCTTTTATCTTGGAGCCATAGAATAAGGTACGAGTACGTCGTGAAGCCAAGATAAAAAAGGAGGTATGGTTATGGCTGATAAATCTATTAACTGCAAAGATTGCGGTAATGACTTTGTTTTCACGGAAGGCGAGCAGCAGTTTTATGTTGAAAAAGGATTTAACAACGAACCTGTTCGATGCGGGGATTGCCGTGCTGCAAAAAAAGCGCAGCGAGGTAATGGTGGCAATCGTGGACAAGGTAGAAGTGGTGACAATCGTTTTAATGCACCAAGAATGGGTCGTTTCTAGGATTTGACCTAATAAAAGAAGAGACACAAAGGGACTGTAAAATCACTCTTTTGTGTCTCTTTTGTGTTTCGACTAAAGCTTTTGCAAAAGTTTTACTGCGCTATGTGCATCTTGGGCGTAACCATCTGCACCAATTTGTTTTGCATACGCCTCTGTCACCACTGCACCACCAACAATAATTTTACTTTGAAGCTCTTGCTCCTTTGCTAGCTTTACCACTTGTTCCATCTCTAGCATCGTGGTTGTCATAAGTGCGGACAATCCAATAAAATTTGCCTGTTCTTTCTTAGCAACATCTATTATTTTTTCTGCTGCTACGTCTTTGCCTAAATCTATTACCTCAAATCCATGATTTTTAAGCATCAATGCTACGATATTTTTGCCGATATCATGAATATCCCCTTTTACTGTTGCGAGCACTATTTTTACTTTTTGCTTTTTTTCTTCGTCTTCTGTTGTTTTAAGCTTGGGCTCTATCAATTCAAACGCTTTTTTCATTGTTTCTCCACTTTGAATAAGTTGAGGCAAAAAATATTTTTTCTGTTCATACAACTCTCCTACTTGTGTAATAGCCGCAATAAGATATTCATCCACCAATACTTTAGGGGCTATTCCTGATTGCATTGCCTTTTCCACAAGTACAGTTATACCTTGCTGATCTCCTTTCAAAACCGCCTCGTATACCTGCTTAGCTGGGGTAGCATCTTTTTGTACATTATCTGTATGCACCCGCTGTGATTGTTTTCCAAAATGAGCTATATACGCGTTGCTTGCGTTATTCTTTCCGGTTAATACATCCGAAGCCATTTTTATATGCATTAAAAGTTCACTATCTGGATTTGCAATCGCCATTGTTAATCCTTTGCCGACTGCCATCGCTAGAAATGCTGCATTTACCCAGCTTCTTTCTGGCAAGCCAAAAGATACATTCGATAGTCCCATAATCGTATTTACACCAAACTCATTTGCACTCCAATCAATCACTTTAAGCGTCTCTTTTGCCGCATGAGAATCTGAAGAAACGGTCATCACTAAACCATCTACGACAATGTCTTGTTTGTTATATCCATATTGCTGCGCTTTATCATATATATTTTTAATCGCTGTAATTCTATCTTCTGCTTTATGTGGTACACCTTCATCACTTAGTGGCAATACAATGATCATCGCACCATATTTAGAAGCAACAGGCAATAATTTTTCTAATTTTACCTTTTCTGCAGAAATAGAATTAATCAGTGCTCTACCAGGGTAAATACGAAGCGCTGCTTCTAACACTTCTACCGATGAAGAATCTAAACATAATGGCAGCCCTATACGAGTGCTAAGATGCTTTACTACTTCTACCATCGTCTGTTTCTCATCTATACCTGGCATCCCTACGTTTACATCTAATATCTTTGCCCCTTGCTGTTGTTGCTCACGTGCATAATCTAATACCAATTCTGTATGCCCTTTTAATAGTTCTTGCTGAAGCTGTTTTTTACCTGTTGGGTTTATACGCTCTCCTACAATAACCATCTGCTGATTTTTATCTATGTATGTTGTCTCTCGTACTGATGTTATCGCACTTATTGCTCTCTGTTTGGGTAATACTGGTTTTATATCTCGTGCAAATTTAGCCACCTTTTCAATATATACTGGCGAACTCCCGCAGCATCCCCCAATTACAGCTACTCCTAAGTTTATAAAATCTTTGGCATAACTTGCAAAATCTTTGGGCGCCATATCAAATACTGTTTTACCCTCAATAAGCTTTGGAAGTCCTGCATTAGGCTTTGCTATCAAAGGAACTATTGTATTTTGCGCCATCTCTTCAATAAAAGAAAGCATTTTTTGAGGACCACTAGAACAGTTGCACCCTACCACATCTGCACCTAAACTTTGTAGCGTAATTACCGCTGTAGTGGGTGTTGACCCTGCAAGTGTTCTTCCTTCTTCATTGAAAGTCATACTTACACATACCGGCAAATCACAACTTTCCTTTACTGCCAAAAGTGCTGCACGCGCCTCTTGTATGTCCATCATGGTTTCAATCATCAAATAATCTACGCCACCTTCAATTAACCCTGCTACCTGTTCTTTATAGATATCTATCATCTCTTCAAAGCTCACCGTGCCGATAGGCGCAATAAACTGACCTGTAGGCCCTAATTCACCTGCTACATAGCCTTTGCCACCTACTGCTTTTCGTGAAATTCTTACCAATTGTGCATTCATTTCTTTTACACTATCTTCTAGGCCAAATTCTTTTAGTTTTATACGATTAGCCCCAAACGTACATGCAAGTACAGTATCTGAACCTGCAGCTACGTATTCTTCTTGAAGTTTTATCAAAACATCGGGGTGGCCTAACACCCATTGCTCAGGACAAACCCCTTTGGGCATTCCCCTTTTTTGTAGTTCCGTTCCTGTCGCACCATCTAATACCATCACCTTTTCTTGAAGCATCCTGCAAAACATCTGCTTATCCATCCTACCAATCCTTTCATCATTGCTTATCTTTTTGTATCGCACTATCTTATAAGCTATCCACTACCCCTGCAACACCGATTACTGATTTTTCAGGGATAAGTATACTGCTTTGTGTGAGCGTTACATCTAGCTTGTCCATCTCTATCAGGTCATAAATCGTCTTTTGATAAGATATTGGAAAATCTGCATTTCCAGGGCTACATCTATGTTTTGTCACCCCTTTATTTTCTTTGCTAAGTCCTATTGCTAAGTTCCATAACATCCATTCTAGTCCTTTATCTGCCAATTGTGAGGCCATCGCATCCATAATTAGCCCTAATATGATTTCTCCTTCAGTAATTTCTGTTGAAATACATCTGCTAATTTCGCTTCCTACCGTCGAGCCCATTATAATTATTTCTTTACTATCTGTAAGTATATTTGCAACATGCTTACTATAAAAGACATCTCCTGTTTCTAACTGTATCTTTTCTTCATCTCTTGCTGTAATTGTAAGTCGTCGCATTAATCCTTGGGGCTTACATATCTCTAATCCTTTTTGCATGCCCTTCTCTATCAGCTGCTGATGTTCTTTATCTATTGTTGTAACACCTTTTTTATATCCTAACCGATGTAAAATCCACTTTTCATCAGGTACGGGCTTCATTTCTTTAAAATGTATCGTATTTTTCATAGACAACTCTTTTTTCCTCTTTCTTTTGATTTTCAGTATCTCTTACGCCTTACTTTTTCTTTCCCTTCACGCTCAAAACAAAAAACAGCATTTATCTCTCCACCAACTAAAATAATCATACTGCTAATAAAAAGCCAAACAAGCAAAACAATAATACCACCTATCCCACCATACACGCGAGAAAAATTAGCAAAATTATTCACATAATAGGCAAAGCCTAACGATGTTGTTAGCCAACCAAACGTTGAAAATATAGAACCAACGATAACATCTATCCATCTTAACGTATAATTAGGACCATAAAAATATAGTGCAGAAAAAATAAGTACCATAAACGCAAGCATCATGATAATTCTTAACTGATTCCATATGCTTAAAAAGTAGTCGGTCAATCCTAACCATTGTGTAAGATAAACCCCTATCATTCTACCAAAAATAAGTAGTACAAACGAAAGCAAGATCATAAGTGCTAAAGCAATTGTAAACACCAACGATTCTCCTTTTACTTTCCAAAAAGGTCTTACTTCCTCTACATCATATGCTTTATTAAGACCACGAATAACTGCCCCCATCCCATTCGATGCTGCCCAAAACGTTGCTACAAAACCCATTGATAATAAGCCACTCTTTCGCGAATCAAGTACCCCTTCAACATTATTGGCAATGAGTGAATACGCATTTTGGGGTAAAATCTTTATCAGAATTCTTAGCACTTCTTCACTTGAAATCGGACTATACCCTAACAATGTCATCAAGAATATGAGAAACGGGAAAAACGCCAACACTAAATAATACGCCATTTGCGCACCTAAAGCAGGTATTTCATCATCATAAAACCGAAAATATAAACTTTTGCCGTACCTTCTTACCTTTTTAAAAAAATCCGTAATTTGTTTTACATGACTCATAAATTATAAATCTCCTCATTAATCTTTTTCTTTCTTTGTTACATGCTAAAAATAGCCATTTAAGTATATCATACTGTGTATTTACTTTTCAACTAAAACTATTTTTTTATTCTTTCTACTTTTTAAATTTCTGTAACTATTTTTTTAAAACACTTGATGAATTCCTTATAATCTTATACAATATCTTTTGTAAATATTACAATGAATAGAGGAGACTATGATGTATTATACGCAAAATGCTAAAGATAGTATTATACCACACATTGCTTCTATCAATGATTTTTCTAAAGTACTTATTTAATTAGGATGGGGTGGAAATAAATGTATAATAAAATTGAGGCGGTTATTTTTGACTTAGATGGAACACTCATTGATTCGATGTGGGTTTGGAAACAAATTGATATTGATTATCTGCAAGCGAGAGGATTTGAATTGCCAGACGATTTGCAATGCGATGTAGAAGGCAAGAGCTTTACAGAGACCGCATTGTATTTCAAAGAAAGGTTTAATATCTCTTGTTCGATTGATGAGATCAAACAGGCATGGTACGATATGGCAAACCATTATTATAACCATAAAATTTTTCTCAAAAAAGGTGCACGTAACTTTCTACGTGCAGTTAAAAATAATCATTTAAAGTTAGGTATTGGTACTAGTAATACAGAAACGCTTACCAAGCAAATCCTTCAAAAGCAGGGTGTTTTAGACTATTTTGATGCCATCACTACTTCTTGCGAGGTGGCTGCTGGCAAACCACGTCCCGATGTGTTTCTAAAATCAGCACAAAAGCTAGGTGTTTTACCTGCACATTGTCTAGTATTTGAAGACACTTTAGCTGGAGTTATGGCAGCTAAAAGAGCAGGGATGAAAGTCATTGCCATTGAAGACGAAGCCTCTCTTGCCAACAAACAAGAAATCATGGACTTAGCAGATGACTATATCACTAATTTTTCGCCTTCTTTTGAAGTAGTGCAAAGCTTAATGCGGTAATAGGGATTGCAAAAAGTAATCCGATGCTGCCTGCAATTGAACGAATAATTTCTGCTGCTACAAAATCCAAATTAATAATTTCATTCATTGGCCTTGCATAGGCCGCAAAAAGCAGAATAAGTGATAAAGCCCCTCCCGTATATGCCAATATTAGCGTGTTAGACATGGTTCCCATAATATCTTTACCAATATTCATGCCGTGTTTCATTACTTCTTTAAAAGATAAATACCCTACTTTCTTATACATCTCTGTAAGTGCTGATGATATTGACATAGATACATCCATTGCCGCTCCTAGTGCACCTATCAAAATACCTGCAAAAAGTAATCCCCTAAAATCAAAACTGATATCCTGCGGAATATACATGAGCATCTGCGCTTCTATGCTACTAAGTCCTGTAAGCTTACTTAGCACACCATATAAATAAGCAATACTCCCACCAATTGTAATACCCCATACCGTTCCTAAAATTGCCGAAAAAGATTTGATGTTAACACCTGCAATTATTATCATGGTAACAATCGTTGCTACAGCACAAATCGCTACTGAAACCATAATAGGATTTAGTCCTCTAAGCAATAACGGAATCATGACAAAGATAATTAGCACAAAAGTAATACTTAGCGATATAACAGCCTTAAGACCCTTCCATCCACCAATAATCATAAGCATAACTAAGAAAATACCTATCACTTGATAAATATACTGTGTTCTTTCATATCCCGTGGCATAAAAAAAACGTTCTCCTTGAGGCCCCTCTTCCATCACAATGGTTATTACATTTCCCTTTTTAAGCTCAATATCATAAGCAGGGTTACCAGACATATTGTTAACAACTTCTACTATCTCTCCTCTGTAATGCTTATTTAATATTTTCACGTCTGCCACTTGTGTCTTTATAACAATCCCTGCCTCTTCATACACCTCTTCTATACTATCTGTTATTTCAATTACGCGTGCTTTAAATGTTTCTTCTTCTCCTTGCATATCGTTGCCTTCTTGATAGCCTGCCACGCTAGTACATAATAAGATGAAAATAACTCCAAAACACACAATAAACTTTCGCATATCCTTTAACCTCACTTTTTTAATTTTAATACATTTAGAAAATTCAAGATATTAACTATAACCCGTCAACTAATATCTACATGTATTCGATAACTATTCGATAAAAAATAACAAAATCCTTCCTCAAATTAAAAAAAGAATAAAAAACTGTGCATAATTTGTTGTCTGGGTAAAATACTAAATGCGTATCTTTAATGAAAGGAGTGTTATTAAATGACACAATTAAATCAATTGGAAATTCAAAATCTCAGACATTTAGTAGGATCTCATGAAACAGCATATCAAAAGTTATCACAATATGCGCAGCAATGCCATGACCCTCAAATCAAAAGAATGTTTGAGCAATCTGCACAAGATGCACAAAATACAAAACAGAAACTTTTATCGTTTCTAAACTAAAAAACAAGGAGGCTATACGCATGCAAGAAAAAGATATGGTAAACGACATTATTTCAACACTTAACAGTAGTATAACCGGCTATGCAAATGTTATTACGCAAGCATCCAATCAGCAATTTAGACAAGCAGTAACCCAAATGCGTAATAATTGTGAAGTATTTCAATATGATTTATACAAAATAGCAGAGCAAAAAGGTTATTATAAACCAGCTTCCCCTGCAGATCAAAGTGATATGATGCAACTTCGAAATCAATTAGGTAGTTAAGCAAAAACCATAACTGCTAGAGCCTTGATCGTAAGTAGTGGGTAGTTTACTTACGCGCATAAAAAGTTCACTGCATATATATGCAGTGAACTTTTTATGCCGCCTTAATAAAATATTAGTCATATTGTACTTTATTATAGCATATATAATTAAGAGTGGTCTCAAATAGTGAGGGGTAGAATAACCCTTTAATAGTGTTGAAATATATTGCCCCTTTGATTGTGAAATGATAATATGTTATCGCCTAGTTTAGAAGATTATCAAGACAATTATGATAGAAATAGAGTAGAGAAATAATAGCCAGTATTACTTCCCTCTCGTTGAACCGTACGTACGGGTCTCGTATACGGCTCTACAACTTATATTCCAACACTTCTTAGATAGTATTGTAAAGGATTGA
>SKGK01000085.1 GCA_007117465.1 Clostridia bacterium
AATGTTATCGTTTTTTTAAAAAAAGTCATCTCTAAAAAGCTTGACTAAAAGTCATAAATATGATATATTGAATATTGCTTTTCGTAGGTCTTTTTTTTATGTGTAAATTTGTGGTATAACTTTAATTTATGCCATTTGATAACATATAGATGTGCGTGTCATGAAGATAATACTGATGATGTGCACGCCTCAAAATTACTAGGAGGTGTAAACAATGAGGGTTAAAATCACATTAGCATGTGGGGAATGCAAACAGAGAAATTACAATACGATGAAGAACAAAAAAAATGATCCTGACAGACTAGAGATGAACAAGTATTGTAAGTTTTGCAAAAAACACACTGCGCATAAAGAAACAAAATAAAAAAACCTAAAGCATCATTTTTAAAGTATCTATTAATAATAAAAGAGGAAGTGAAGAACAATGGCTGAAGCTGCAAAGCAATCTAAAAAAACTGCTGTTTTTTCTAGAATGTTTAAGTATTTTAGAGAAGTAAAAGCAGAGCTGAAAAAAGTAATATGGCCAACACGCAAGCAGATTACTAATAATACAGGTGTAGTTATATTATCAATTATCATTATCGGCATTGTAATTTGGGTACTCGATTTAGTTTTTGGTTGGGGAGTAAACTTGTTTATCAAGTAATAAAGGAGGAAAGGAAGCTTATTAGCTTCTTAGGTCTATGACAGATAATGCGAAATGGTATGTCGTGCATACGTATTCAGGATATGAAAACAAAGTAAAAGCCAATATAGAGAAGATTGTTGAAAATCGTGGTTTGGCAGAGGAAGTACTTGAGATAAAGGTGCCCATGCAAGAAGTATTAGAGACAAAAGATAATAAAAAGAAATTGGTCATGCGTAAAGTTTTTCCAGGATATGTCTTAATTAATATGGTAATGAATGATGATACTTGGTATGTTGTAAGAAATACGCGTGGTGTAACTGGTTTTGTAGGACCAGGATCTAAGCCAGTACCGCTTAGTACTGAAGAAGTAAAAGCAATGGGTATCGAAGTAGGATTGCCTACAATTGATTGTGAAGTCGGTGACAATGTTAAAGTAACTTCTGGGCCACTAGAGAACTTTATCGGTGTCGTAGAAGAAATCAATTTAGAAAAGCAAAAAATAAGAGTTTTAGTTTCTATGTTTGGGCGTGAAACGCCTGTAGAGTTGGAATTTGGGCAAATAGAAATGCTTAGTTAATGGGTAGCAACAGCTTTAACGCTGTTTGTGGGAGGGCGTAAAGTCCGATATATACCACTTTTTTGATAAGGAGGTGCAAATAATGGCCAAAAAAGTTACAGGTTTTATAAAGCTTCAAATACCTGCGGGTAAAGCAACACCAGCGCCACCGGTAGGCCCTGCATTAGGGCAACACGGCGTAAATATCATGTCGTTTTGTAAAGAATTTAATGAAAAAACAGCAAAAGATGCAGGCTTGATTATACCAGTTGTGATTACAGTATATCAAGATAGATCTTTTACGTTCATCACCAAAACGCCTCCGGCAGCTATATTACTTAAAAAAGCATGTAAGATTGAAAGTGGCTCCGGTGTTCCAAATCGTACAAAAGTTGCAAAAATTTCAAAAGCAGACTTAAAAGAAATTGCTGAAAAGAAAATGCCTGATTTAAATGCGGCAAGCGTTGAAGCTGCAATGCGTATGATTGCAGGAACAGCTAGAAGTATGGGCATTGAAGTAGAGCAGTAAGTGACATAAGATGCTGGTTAATGCTTAGGGGTTAGTGGCCACAAACAAGCTGTAGAATGTGTTATTAGAAGTAGTGGGAGGAACGATTTATTCCGTATTATACCACAGAAGGGAGATTGACCATGAAAAAGGGAAAAAGATATGTAGAGAGTGCAAAGTTAGTCGATAGAACAAAATTATATGCACCAATAGAAGCAATTGAATTAGTTCAACAAGCTTCTAAAGCAAAATTTGATGAAACTGTTGAGTTACATGTGAAATTAGGCGTTGACTCAAGACACGCAGAACAACAAGTGCGTGGTGCTGTTGTGTTACCACATGGAACAGGTAAGACTGTGCGCGTTTTGGTATTTGCGAAAGGTGACAAAGCGCAAGAAGCGGAAGCAGCAGGTGCTGATTTTGTAGGTGCAGAGGATTTAGTTACAAAAATTCAGAATGAAAACTGGTTTGATTTTGACGTTGTTGTTGCAACACCAGATATGATGGGTGTGATTGGTCGTTTAGGAAGAGTGCTTGGGCCAAAAGGCTTAATGCCTAATCCAAAAGCGGGAACTGTTACAATGGACGTTTCAAGAGCAGTAAATGAAATTAAAGCGGGTAAAATTGAGTATCGTTTGGACAAGACAAATATTATTCATTGCCCAATTGGAAAAGTATCTTTTGGTACAGACAAATTGGTTGAAAACTTTAATACCCTTATGGGTGCGGTTGTAAAAGCAAAGCCGTCTGCAGCAAAAGGACAATATTTAAGAAGTGTTGCAATTACTTCCACCATGGGTCCTGGCATTAAAGTTAATCCAAGCCGTGTAAGTGAGTAATTAACTTCAATTCGGAATTTGAAAAAGGTTACTTCTAAAACATAACAACAAATAAACGCTGTCAAACAGCCTCAAACGCTTAAAAAACTAGTGATTGAGGCTGTTTTTTTGTTGACTTAAC
>SKGK01000209.1 GCA_007117465.1 Clostridia bacterium
CCTTTTGGGTGAAATGTTGGATTCTTTGCAAACCTTATTTATCAATGGGTTAAGGCTGTTTTACTATTTGCTCACGCAGATTTCGGGTATATAGATAAGCTGCCTTTTGTCATTGCCCATACAGGGGTTAAGCACCACTCAGGAAACTTTCACAGACCCCTTCGGGAAAGATGGTTAGAAGGGGATATGGCGGTAGTAAGTGGATATAAAGAAATTGTGAACATTGCAAGAGAAGGTAAAAAAGCACTTTTAAATAAAGACTGGGAAGAATTAGCATATCTAATGAATAAAAACCACGAGATACAAGATAACTTAGCCGATTCAGGAGAGCGAAATCGTCATATGATTAAAGTGGCGATGCAAAATGGCGGTCTAGCTGCAAAGTTAGCTGGCGCAGGTGGTGGTGGGACCATTATCGTCTTAACATTTGAACCTGATAGGGTGAAGCAGGCATTACTTACAGCGGGCGGGGAAGAATTTATTAATTTAGATCCACATGCACAAGGGGTTACGGTTGAGCAGGAAGAGGGTAGTTTGAAGGTTGGGTAAAGTGAAATAGATATTTATATGACCGTAAGAAAAGCAAAGTGCGAAGGGAGTTAATCTAAAGTGAGTAAAATAAGATTCATTCGAACATCGCAAAAAGCGAACAGTATAAGAAAGTACGATGTTTTTATAGATAACCAATTAGAAACGAGCCTGTCAAACGGGGAGGAGAAAACAATCCATGTAGCGCCTGGGAGACATACCATCTATGCAAAAATAGATTGGTGCAAGAGCCAAAAGCTTCATATTGATTTAAAACCTGAAGAAACGGTAGAATTGATATGTGGAAGCAAACTTGTAGGGTGGAGAATATGGTTAGCATTATTTTATTTATTTGCTAAAAACAAGATTGTATTTCTTGACTATTATACAGAAGGACAAAAAATAGATTATGGCGAGAAAATCCCAGAAGATCCAAGCGAAAAAGGAATTCTTTATTTCATTTTAAAGATAGGGATAATAGGGTGGGGATTGCCTGTCGGATTTATTCTCTTTCTGGTCAATCTTCTCATATATGCAAGAGAGTTAACCTTAAATAGAATTTTTAGAGTGTTTGTTATCAATATGTCTTTTTTTGCGATTGGTGGGGTCTTTTTTGGATTATTTATGTGGATTTTTATGAAAATTATGAAAAGAAAGCAGAATTAGTAATTATATGGGGTGGACATAGATGTATAAAGAAATATCATGGGCAGTCGTTAATTTATGAGAACATAAGTTTTGAAAAGCCTATTTACATATGGCATAAATTGTGGTAAAATTGAATAAAAGGACTTAAAAATAACACAATATAAAAAAGTAGGTGAAAAAGCAAATGGGGGAGTTAGAAAAAAATGATATTTCAAAGCCTCATGATGGGGTATTTAAAGAGACGTTTTCAAATAAAGAGATAGCACAAGATTTTATTGTTAACAACCTACCAGAAGAAGTGTTAGAAATCATAGACATAGAGAGCATGAAGCCTTCAAAAGATAGCTTCATCAATGAAGAGCTAAAAGAGACTTTCTCAGACCTTATTTACACTGTCAATATTAATGGCAGGCAGGGGTACTTAAGCTTTTTACTAGAGCATAAATCGTATGCGGATAAGAGAGCTATCATTCAAGTAGCGAAGTATATTTTAGAGATTTGGATGGCCAACGTAGTAAAAGAGGGAGCAAAGGCAGAGCTAACGGTTGTTTTCCCGATAGTCGTGTATCATGGTTCTCAAAAAGAGTGGAACTATAGAACAGATGTAAGGGATATGATACCAGGATTTTATAGCCTACCTAGCGTTATACAAGAAATGTTACCCGTATTTAGACATGAGTTAATTAATATACAAAAACATGAAGATCAGGATTTTAACAAGTAGCACCCACTAACGAAGTTGGTGATTAAACCACTAAAGTATGTTTTTGAACAGGATGAGGAAGAATTAGCAGAGCTACTTTTGTTATCTGTGCATGAAGCAGGTAATGCAGTAGCTGAAGAAATGGTACAATATTATTTCGAAATACTACTTAGATATTTTGCAGCTGTAAATAAAGAAATAACTGAAGAAATGATTAAAGAGAAAGTAAAAAAGTTAGGAGGGAAAGGCAGTATGATAATGACTATTTTGGATAAAAGAGAAGAAAAAGGAATAAATTTAGGTGAAAACAAAAAAGCTGTTAAAGATGCTATAAATTTTTTGAAACTTGGTGTTGATGAAAAGATTGTAGCACAAGGAGTTGAACTGCCATTAGATAAAATTATAGAAATAAAGAAACAAATACAAAAAGAAACGCATTAATATGTTTGTTTTTTATCTACTTGGTGTTAGGGGTATTCATGATTAATGCCTTTAGGGCAAGTGGTGTATATGGATACAAGGGGATAGCATTTGCGCTACTCGTTTGTGTGCTATATGCCATATCAGATGAAGTGCATCAGATGTTTGTGCCAGGCAGAGGTCCAGGCATAAAGGATGTACTAATTGATAGTGTAGGGGCTACGGTAGGGATTGGCATGTATATGCTTATTATTAAGATGCTGATGATAAGAGGGATACTGTAAGGTTTAGATAAGCGTAGTGATACCAAAGTTTAAAAGATTATAACAGTAGAGTAGGATGATGACA
>SKGK01000102.1 GCA_007117465.1 Clostridia bacterium
TGCATACTGGTGTATAGTCCATCCTGGATGTATACATTATAAAGTCTTGTCATAGACTCCTGGCTATAAGTAGCGGCGACGTCGTTCATCTTGTAAGTTTTTAAATATGAATAATATGGCCCATATAAATGCTGAGCCTATCAGTGAATAGCCTACCACATACATAGGTAGCTCTATTAATAATATCTGAAAAAGCAACACCACACATGCTAATCTGAATATTAATCCCGCTATAATCATTAGTGCTTCCATATGTACTCCTTTTTTCCTAGCGCTCCTTTGCGACTTTTGCTAGTCTTAGTTAAAAATTTAGAGTTTGTAAGATTGGTTATTGCTCTTCTTACTGAAGTGATTGGGATCTGCTCCCCTTTACTTTGTATCTGCTTCACTCCGTTATGAAGTCGAGTTACTGGCCATGATCTCATATCAGTGACCATAAGCGATAGGCTTTTAAATTTATAGCCTAGCTTAATGGTATTAGCCAGCAGGTACATCTCCCAGGGGGATGCCCCTGGTTCTAATTGCTCATATATCTGAGCAATCAATGTCTCTTGCTCCTTGACATTTGCCTCTGCTTCCTTTAATTGCTGGCCCTTGATGGCTGTGGTGTTGTGGTACATTGCTTATTTTTATTTAATGAAGGAAATGGTTTACCGTCTCTAAAGGCATAGATGTCGCCTTTTTCAAAGAATAGTCTACGTCCTATTTTTTTGGATGGAATATCCTTGGAAAACTGACGCACAAATGTTTGGTAGTCACACCTCAATATTTCTGCCGCTTCTCGGGTATTAATAATGCGCTCTTTTTCTTCGAGCCTATCTTTAAGTATGCGCATATCATCGATGATCTTCTTCTGGTTTCTTATTATCTTTCTTAACTGTGCTTCAGTATTCATATAGACGTATAATTATTAAGTATCTGTTGACACTACAAATATATGTATAATTATGTAGAAGTATGTAGTAATTGTGTAATTATTTACACAATTAGGCAAATATTTTTGTTTTAAACATTACAAGTCATTGATATAAAAGCATTTATAAAGACATCAAAAGTTCTTGACAATGGTTGGTGACAAATAACTTTATATATATTATCTTTACGCGGGTTATGATTTTATTAATTGTAAGTTTTTGAAATCAAAGCCCTCCATGTGGTGTTGGAGGGCTTTTTGTTTTTTACTCATTTGCCTTTCTTATTTTCTCAGCCCTTTTTCGGAGGACTTCTTCTATGTGATTTTTAAAGTTGGTACCCTTTTCTACTGCCTCTATAGTAAGAGTTTTAATATCGTCTGTGGAGAGATCTATGTTTTTACGTTTTATCATTACTTTTTAATTGTGTTTTCAAAATATGTGATTCCATTATAATTGCAAACTATAGATACTGCGCCACCTTTGTAATCTGCAAAATATGATTCGTCAGTACCTATGTAAGTTTCTATATAATCCTTGCATTCTTGATATGTTGCTTCAAATCCTTTGCTATTTGATGAATCTTCATCATCAAAGTGAACATCGAATGTGATATCAAAGTCAAAGTTGTCTTTTAAAAAATTTTCTACTTCATCTTCTAGCCTAGCCCTTTCAGAGGGCTTGTTTTCGTATGCTTCTATCTCTTCATCTGTAAGATAGAAGAAGTATCCATTATCAGACATCTCCGCATCGGTGATGAGATGATCATAAACATTACCTTCTATGTGCAGAAGGTTGTCTTTGACGTAGGCTTCAGTTAATTTTAATGCTTGATTTTTCATGATTGTAAGTTTTGATGTGTTTATTTTTTTTTTGTTGAGTATCCAGAAATCCATTACGCTATATGCTTTTCAGTTCCGTTCAAAAAAAACGCATATATCTTGTTTCCTCGCTTGTAAACTTGATCAACATCAATGTCATTCAGATATTTTACGATAATTAGTTTTTTGGCTTCACCTAATCTTGAAGGCTTCCATCCTGTACGTGTTACGTTGCCAAATTGACCGTTTCCGTTGGTGGCGAAGACGGGATTTTTTCCTGATGTTTGAAATAAAGTTGTCATGATTTCTTTTTTTATTGTGTTTATTTTATTTTGTTGAGTGTCCAGAATGGCATTAGTTCCACTCTTTATTGGCTACCTCGTCCATTTCTGAACAATCAGAAGGAGCGGCAAACAGCTCAACATTATTCTTTACTTCAAAATCTTTACCCTCTTTTGTTAAAAAGGATATTAATGTTTCTACATTGTCAATTACATCGTTAGTGTTTACTAACCATTCGTATCCGTTTTCAGTGATTTTTGTGATTTGAACTTTCATGATTTCTTTTTTTATTGTGTTTGTGTATGAATTACAATACAAATATACACCGTGTATTTGATATACACAACTATTTAGTAACTTTTTTTTATTTTTTTTTTACGATGGTGAATATATGCTCTGCTGCGTCAGGGAGAGAAGCGGCACAACCGTAGGGCGTATAGCGGATAGCCCGGTCCGCAGGAGACGCCAAAGGTCTTATCCATAATTATTTAAGCTTGTCAAATATGCGGTGTGTGGTATCGTCTAGCTCTGTGGAAGATCTGAGCTCAGATAAGTAGTGCTTAGTCACCTCTAAGCTATTGTGACCAAGTAGCTGCTGTATGGCGGTGACAGGTACGCCTTCTCGATCTGCAA
>SKGK01000143.1 GCA_007117465.1 Clostridia bacterium
AGCAGAGCTTCCTATAAATAGTCTTTGCTATTGACAGGACGTCAATTTCAGGCATCACTGACCATGGATGGGAATTGATGCCGACGGATTAGCGTGGAGACAACCCATATACCTCTGAACAGTAACGATGCAGTTGGATTTTGTTTAATGAAAGTGGTTTTTATTGCTTTTTTTAAAGAAATAGTGTAAAATATTATCATGATAATGTTAATTACAAACACTTGTGTGTTAATTTTATGATGAGAGGGTTTTAATATGAAGTTTAATTTATTACACCCAGCAGACCAGCTGGTAATGATTATGGAGCGGATTTATGGATATGGTATGACCACCACTTCGGGTGGCAATTTATCAATCATGGATGAAAATGGTGATATCTGGATTACACCGAGCGGGGTAGATAAAGGTTCTTTAACAGCTAAAGATATCATGCAGATAAAGCCAGATGGCACCATTATCGGTAATCACAAACCATCGGTTGAGTTTCCTTTTCACCAACAAGTCTATGCAACAAGAAAAGATATTAAAGCGGTATTGCACGCTCACCCCCCTGCATTAATCGCATTTAGCCTTGTGCGCAAAGCGCCTAACACCAAACTTATTCCCAATGCACATCTTGTATGTGGAGAAATAGGCATGGCAGAATATGCAGTACCAGGCAGCACCTTGCTAGGAGAGAAAATCGTCACCGAATTTGAAAAGGGCTATCATACCGTTATGCTTGAAAATCACGGTGTAGTGGTAGGCGGCGAAAGTCTGTTTCATGCATTTATGATTTTTGAAACACTCGAATTTTGTGCAAGACTAGAAATTAATGCCAAGCGCATGGGTAACCCTATCACTCTTAACGAAAAGCATCTTGATATTCAGAAAAACAAACAACACATTCAAATGAATGAGTTCATTCCTAACAATTACAGCAGTATTGAAAAGGGCATGCGCAAAGAAATGTGCAAACTTATTCACCGCTCTTACAATCAGCAGCTTTTCACTAGTACACAAGGTACGTTTTCACAGCGACTAGATGATGATACGTTTATCATTACACCGTATATGGTAGATCGCAAATACATTGAACCTGCAGATATCGTAAGTATCGAAAATGGACTTCGAGAAGCATACAAAACGCCAAGTCGCTCTGTGATGTTACATCAAGCGATTTATGAAAAGCACCCTGATATTCACTCGGTGATTATTGCACATCCCCCTAACGTTATGGCATTTGCAGTGACTACCGCTTGTTTTGATTCTAAGACCATCCCTGAAAGCTATATTATGCTACGAGATGTGCAAAAACTGCCCTTTGGCTCAAGCTTTATGCAGCCTCAAATGGTCGCCGATGCTTTCTCTAAGACAACACCCATTGTCATGATTGAAAATGATGCCATTATCGTTACAGGCAGTAGCCTTTTAAACGCTTTTGACCGATTAGAAGTAGCAGAATATAGCGCAAAGGCTATTATTGCTTCAAAAGATTTAGGAGACATTATTAAGATTAGCGATGCACAAGTTACCGAAATAGAGGAAGTATTCAATTTATAAATATATATGTGGCGTAAGGCTTTTAAGTCTTACGCCACATAATTTTATCAATACCGCATCCACTTCCAGATTTCTGCAGGGGTTGCCGTTTTACCATACATAAGCATACCTGTCTTAAATATCTTACCTGCAAATTTCATCACAATCCAGGTAAACAACACCAAAATCACTGCACTTATTATCACATCTAACACGGGAATTCTTGTTAAAAGCGCCATTAGGACCTAATACACCCATAATTTCCCCTTTACCTACCTCAAAAGAAACCTGGTCAACCACTGTCTTGCCACCAAATTCTTTTGATATATTGTCAATTGTAAGTATCTTTTCCATTCGTTGTCTCCTTCCTAGTTTTTTATCACTATAATATACGAATACTATGGGCATATGTTTCAAATTTTAAAAATATTTTTTACGTTTCTCATAAAAATATTGTTTTTGTGATATTATTCACAATTTATTCATTTTTCTTATACAATCTTATGTTATAATGATTTAAGAAAAACATACACAGGAGATGATTATCATGTTTAAAAAAGCAAAGAAGAAAGAAAATCAATTCATTATTGCCGTTAAAGATTTAGCGGATACAAAAAAAGCACTAGCAGAAGGAACTATTAAACTGCCTTATGATAAGTCTATATATCTTGATTTGATCGCTACTTGCAGTAACTCTGTGGATAATTTAAAAGAGCTTCGAAAGTTTATCCGCGCACAGAAAAAAACTAAAAATGAAGTTGCACATTATTGGGAAGGTCTAATTCTTGACGGCTTTACACTAATGGAAGTACATTATGAAAGCAGAAATCCAACGATGGAAGGGTTATGTAATACCCCAGAAATTAAATTAGTTTGTGTGGTATAATAAATTCTGGCTCCATTACTTTTACATCTATATCAACCTCAGCAGGCAAATATCCATTTGCCTGATAGCATCACAGGCATGCAGCTTATCGGGCCTCAAGATACTTGGTCAGAAATCGTTACTGTTCAGAGGTATATGGGATTGTCGGAATGTTAAGCCGTGAAATTGACAGGACGTCAATTTCAGGCATCACTGACCATGGATGGGAATTGATGCCGACGGATTAGCGTGGAGA
>SKGK01000135.1 GCA_007117465.1 Clostridia bacterium
GATATATCGGATTTAAATACATCCATTTCTAATATAGGTGATGCATCTCCAGCTGGTGTGTATGCTACATTGGTAGACTTAGAAGCTGCATTTCCTACTGGGGATAGTAGTATTTACGTTGTGAGTGCTGATGGCAAATGGTACTACTGGAATGGTTCTGCTTGGACGGAGGGTGGGACTTATCAAGCTACTGAGATTGCTGATGGTAGTGTAACAACGGAGAAAATAGCTCCTGAAGCTGTAACAAAAGAAAAGATTAATGATTTGCTTTTGCTAGATTTAAATTCTAGATTAGACACAGAAGCAGTTCCCATATATGATGACAATGGAGTGATAGAAAAAATCCAATATTTTTCACCTACATACAAAAATTTATTTACGAATCTTGTAGATTCTGATTTATGGAGCACTGGTGGTTGGGATTTTACAAAAGGTGAATATCTACCTGCATCAAATAGATTAAGAACTATATCTTTAGAGAAAATAGATGCTAATTCAGTTGTCAATATAACTGTGAATAGTGACTATTTAGTGCGAGGGTTTTTATTATATGATGCACAAGGAATAATAATAGATTCATCAATTCCTATTCTACCAAGCTTTCCATATAATATTCCTTCAAATGCAGTTTATTACAGAATTGTTCTTGTTAGAGTAGATAGTGAAACAATGACTCCATCGGAAATTACAACTGCAAATCCTGTAATATCCTATGTACCTGCAACTGAATTAATCAGAGAAGATACTTTTGAATATAACTATGAAGAAGTAATTGAAACCAGGACAGACATAGGTACGGGTAATAAAATATCTATAATTACAGACTTACAGACTTTAAAAACTAAAACTGTAAAGGGGGAAATATAATATGAATACTTTTCAAGTTTCAAATACTGATAAAAGAGCCGTTCCAATAGTTAACACAGGGGCTATACCTTTTGGAGGTAGAATAGTGGTAAATCCAACAATTGAAGAAGTTATAGAATTCCCTTCTTCTATAAATAATATGACAGTAACTAATTTAGGTGAAGGTGTTATAAATATTAGCTTTGAAGATATTGTTGCAAATTCAGATTCTTATGCACTCTATCCAAACCAAAGCATTACAGGAATAAAATGTAGCAAATTAAGGTTATACGCAAATGCAGTAGCCAGTGAAGTTCAATATATAGGAGGTGTGTCAAATGGTATTTAATGATAAATTTGTTAATCTTGACAATTGGCAACATGATGCTGGTATAGAAATAAGCGGTGGCGAAGTTGTAAATACGGCTGCATCTTCTCAATGGGCATGGAAGGTATTGGAAACACCATTGGATACATCTAAGCCTTTTAGATTATCTACTAGAGTGTTTATTGGGGACGTTTCTTTTTGGGTTGGGTTTGCTAATGGAACTGTCGGTGACAATCCCTCAACGTTTACGAATGCTGATATTCTTTATGGAGGTTATACTAATTTAAACACTCGATTACAATGGAGATATTCGCAGAGTATTTCATCTATAGGGGGCGATATTCTGTCTGGATATAAACGTATTTCTATTGTTTCGGATGGTGATACTGTAACATTTACCGTATGTGATGACGATAATAATGTAATTGTATGGGAAGGAAGATATAAAGCTGCTAAAGCTACATATAATCACTTAGTTATAAGATTTTTTAATACAGGGACTTCAAAGGTAGATACATTTTCTTTCGCAGATTCTTGGAACCAGTTTGGAGATGCAGATTTAGAAGATGAGATTAAAGCTGTAATAATGAAGGATTCAGTTACACCAGGAAGTGTTTCAGCCGCAGAAAATAGGTCATTCGTTGTGATACCTAAGTTAACAAATGACAAGCATAGATTAATTTTGTATTCACATGGATATTTAGGAAATTGGACTGCTACAATTGGCTCAACTCGAATGCACTACTCATCTGAAATGGCAAAACGTGGATATTGCGTTGTTTCCTTAGATGGCGGGGGCAACCATAACGGACACTGGACTGTTACTACGCAAGCATATAAGGTAAGACAAAAATTAATGTCTATTCTAAAATTTCATCATAAAGTATTTACAGTCGGACACAGCATGGGAGCTTTGTTTGCATTAAATTTCGCAAAAGACTATCCTGATATGGTTAGTAGAATTTGCTTGCTAGGAGGACATACTAATCTGCTATGGAGGTATTATGGTTTTTACGGAGTTGAACGCTCTAGTAGTATAAATGGGCAATATAATTGTAATGAAGCTACATTTTTGTATGCTACAAGAGGTAGAAACCCGTATGAGTATTTTAACACTTTTGCTAAATATCCAATTTTAGCAATTCATGCAGAGTTAGAAACAATAGTTGAGGAAAAGTTCACAGTGGATTTGGTAAACAATATTAATGCATTGGGCGGTGACGCTACCTACCTTAAGTTAGCAGGCAGTTCTGACCATAGTGACCCTATGCACTGGGATTCAGATGCACATGAACCATTTTTCAATTTAAGTTCAGACGAAGACTTGGGAAAACCATCTAATGCTCTAAGCAATATGAGTGGAACAGTTAGAATCTCTTAGCTGTAAATCAAAACAGATAGAGTGGGGATAACACCTCACTCTAATTTATTTCAGGAGGTCATAATGGAACAATTAAAGATTAAA
>SKGK01000168.1 GCA_007117465.1 Clostridia bacterium
AAAGTGAAAATCTCTATGTAAATGTAGCAGAAATATTTAATTAAATAATGCTGGCATTCAGAAAAATCTGAACGCCAACATATTGGGCTAATCAATTAGGTTAGGGTGTGAACTGTAACCAAAAAATTGCGTTTATCCTAAAAAGAAAATATTAAAGATTGCAAATCAAATTCAAAAATGCTATAATAATTATAGTAGCAGTTCACGTATTTATATAACCAATAAAAACACTTAAGAAAAGGAGAGATAATATGGCACAGAGACATATTTTTTGTGACAAAACTGAGATTGTTTGCATGGTGATGGGAAAAAAGAAAATGCAGACATTTAATTTGCCGTTTGATAGCATTACGCGCATTCAATTTGACGCTTATGAAGAGAGAAAGTTATTTAAAAAAGTTCCATCAGAAAAAATTACAATTCTTTCAGGTAAACGGGCAGAACCTATCATATATACAAAGCTCAAAGAGAAACAATTTTTTGAAGATTATAAGAAAGAATTAGAAAAATTTGCACAAGATAATCGCATTACTTTTACAAATAATTTAGAATAATCATACATAACAGGAAATGTGAGTGACACGTTGAGAGAAAAAAGTATTAAAAGCTACTAAAGAAATTGGATATAAATCAAATAGCGCTGCTAAAAGCTTAAGAACGGATGAATCTTATACCATCGAATATCTGATACCCGATATACCAATCCTTATTATATTGAAATTTATAAGGGGAATAATGATTATGAAACTTTATATGTTTTTATGTATCGCTTGATTGAAGTTACAGAGGCAAAAGCAGATAGATTTTAGAGATGTTTAAGGGTACTTATTTCCTTGAAAAACATCTCTTTTTTGTAGCTCTTTATCAATACCATTTAAAACTGCTCGCTTATTAAGGCTCCAGCGAGGTGCTACTAATAAATCGCGGTCACCATCTCCTGTTAAACGATGGATAACCATATCAGGAGGTAATAATGTTATTGCATCTACAATGTAGGCAATGTACTGATCTTGTGTTAGCAGGGCAAAAGAATGTTCTGCATAAAACCTATATAAATCTGTATTTTTAAGAATGTGTAACAAGTGAAGCTTAATCCCTTGTGTATCTGTGTGTGCAATATAGCGCACGGAATCTAGCATTTGTGCCTGCGTCTCTCTAGGAAGTCCTACTATAAGATGTGTAATGACATTAATATTTCTTTTCCGTAAGTTTTGCACCGCTTTTTCATAGGTGGCAAGGGGATAGCCACGCCGGATGAGCTTTGCTGTGTTAGCATGAATGGTTTGAAGACCTAGCTCCACCCATAAATAAGTTTTTTGGTTAAAATAATCGAAAACCTCTAATACATCATTTTCTAAACAGTCAGGTCTAGTAGCGATAGCAAGTCCTACAATATCTCTATCTTCCAGTACTTCACTATATTTTTGATATAAAACATCACAACTAGCATAGGTGTTGGTGAAATTCTGAAAATATGCAATATATTTGCCGGCAGGCCATTTTTTAGCGAGTAGTTGTTTTTGCTGTGCGATTTGAGCATGTAAAGAAAGCATAGCATCTCCTGCAAATTCTCCCGAGCCCTTTTCACTACAAAACAAACATCCCTGCACACCAATCTTACCGTCTCGGTTAGGGCAAGTGAAATTTCCGTCTAGTGAAAGCTTTTGTACTTTATGTCCAAAATGGCTTTGTAGTGCTTCGTTTAGAGGATAGTATCTCTTATTATGCCAATACATGTTTTTCTCCTTTGTTACATTTATCTTATTATTATAAAGTGTTTGATGTATTTATGCAATAGACTTTTAACCTTCTTTGCGTAGTTTTTAGCATTGAAAGTTAAAGTGCTATTTTAAAATATAGATCTGCATCGTCACATACTTACTAATTAGGGGCGGTCATTTGCTGGGTAAATCGTTACAAATTTAATCGAATACATATCACAAACAACATGGTTAGATGATTTGGTTTCTCGTAGGATAATATAATTAATACCTACTGCAACCAAAGTTCCTAATTTGTCAATAAATAAATTGGTACCAATTAAAAATTCTACCTTTAGAGGCATAGCAATTTGTGTCCTTAAAAAAGCAGGCATATATCCGATTTCAGTAGTGGTAGGAGGGCCTTAATGATCACTATAGTATATTCTTATGGTAACTATATTGATACAATAAAAAATATATTTATGTTAATTTTTCATAAAGTCAAGTGCTTGAAAACACAATATATGGCAATAATAAATTGCATGTGGAAAAAAATAGAAGTTTTTTTGTGAACTTTTATATAAAACACAAGCAATTAGAATATTTTGTCAATAAATTTTAGGTAATATGTATAAAAAATAACTAAAGACTTGTATTTTAAATAAGAATGTGTATAATATAGAAGGCACATAAGTCAGCTTAATCCATAATATGGAATGATTAATAAGGTGGAGAAGTAATTTTAGGGACGAACCGTACCCTATGATTATGTAGCGAAAGATTGAAATGTATAGTTTGAACTGACGCCTATAATAGGGTGCATAAAATTTATTTGAAGAATATTCTGGAAGGAACGTTGTGGAAAGGGTTAGAGCCTATTAACGCAGCGAAGGAGAAGCAGCATCTACTGTTTGAGCGTTAGCGAGTTTGATGCA
>SKGK01000164.1 GCA_007117465.1 Clostridia bacterium
ACCTCTTTCCCTTCACTCATAAGTTCCATGTTCCCAATCATTACATAAATAAAAAGGAGACATAGAAACACAATACAATACTATGATACGAGAATTTACGATATTTTGCAAGCTAAATTTCTGCTTTATTTCCACACAGATAGCGATGTGCTAATTTATAATCATTTATATGTTTAATGTCGGCAGCCATACCAGCCCCCCTTTTTCTTTACTTAAATTTGGACTTATACTCAACTCCACAGCCTCCCCACTCCCAAAACTGAAGTCCACGTTGTTAAACGATTTTGACAAGTAGTCTTGAGGTATTTCAAAATCTCCCAATAAGGGCACTGCTACTTTTTCCTTTTCAAGATAGATAACTCTTGTCTTGCCCGAGCTCTCCATGTTTATTGTTCCAGTACTACTTTTATAATCACTATGTGAAGCTGTGTAATTATAAGTATTTTCAATACGAACAGAAGTCATTGCAAAACCTGTGTTATCTGTTACTAATGTTCTGCCGTCAATTTCTATTAAAGCATCTTGAATAGGTGCGTTCGTGTCTTTGTCTAGAACACTGAAAGTAAGTCTTTGAAATGCAAAGGTATGCACCCAACTTAAAGGGAATAACTCTATTGTCTGATACCTGAAACCTCCTGATGGAGCACTCCATGCAATAACAGCAGTTCCCCAAGTGTATTCAGTTGGCGGTGAAGTAACAGACATGTGCGATAGCCAGTCGAAATTGAATGATGAACCACGTGGTGGTGCTCTGTCGGGATACCTTAAGTTTATTCCTAGTGCTGCCGATATGTTTATTGACTTACGTAGACTTAATCTCCATACACCAAACTCGTCAATTATTACATCGTCACTTCTGTAGGCATTGTTTATTTCTTCTGTTCGAAATATTGGTCTTAATGTGTCGTCATCTACATGCCTGTAAGGTTTATGCACAAGGTTGAAGCCCCCTCCTCTATTTATAAGGTTTCCTTCAAAATCACTGAACTCATCAGGAAAATTTGGATTAGTTACTGGTGTTCCTGATACACTAAGCCCAAGGTATCTGTGTTGACCGTCTACCTCAGTATCAAAAGGTTCTCCGTAAACTATTTTTGAGAATTTTGTGGTATTATACGCCGCTCCAGTAATTTCCTCTACCTCAAGCCCTATGTCTCCGAGATCCATGTTTAAGTAATCTTCGTTTATGCTATGATCTTTTGTACCTATTCTTAAACTTTTTGGATATATCAAATTACCTGCATGTCCTCCTAAGTTATCTCTTATCTCTTTGTTGGCTGCCTCTAAAATTGAATTTACACTTAGGTTTGGGTTTGAATTGAAACTGTGTGTTACCTCCGCGCCTATTGTTGAAAAAACTAAAAGTACACACAATAAAGTATATGCGAAATTTTTAATATTTAATTTCATTTTACATCCCCCTTCGGTACACCTGGACTTGTACACCATGTATTGTACCCGACACAGATATTAATTGTCCTTTTACCATAAAATCTGTAGGTCTAGCCCAGCCTTTTTCATCTCTTCTGCTGCCTAAAAGCTCTGCTATATCGTCTAGAGCGGGTTTGACTGAGGGTGTTACTTCATAATAATTAAAGTCATATGGATCTTCTGACCTCTCTTTCTTTCTTTCCGCCAAAGCATCTCCAAACTTGCTCTCTAATACAAATATTACTTCTTCTATTTGCCTGTCTAAAGGTGTATCCATCAACCTGTTAACATCCATAACGCAATCTGTCGCAGTACCATCTACAATTGCCACATATGCTCCTGTCTCCTTCGGTACAGTATATCCATTCATCTCATATGTCTCCCCAAAATCATGCCCTACAATTTCAGTATTCTCTCCGTTTTCTATCTCGTTAATCACATCTTCTACTGTACGCCCATCTAAGTCTTTCCTTCTGTCTTCTTCGGCTACCCTTTGCTCTTTTCTAAACGTCCTTGCTACCATCGCTACCACCTCAGCTCTGGTTACTGTTTCCTTCCAACCAACTGAACCATCAGGATAACCCGATACCACGCCCTGATGCGTCATTAAATTCAATCCATAAAGCGAGGACTCCATCAAACGCTCATTTCCTTCTACAATGTCCTCAAAATCTGGATAGTAATAATCAACTTCTAAACCAGTCTCATCAAGGTACTTTTTACGAAGTGCTTCAGCTGTCGCTTCTGCAGAAGTTAATACACTCTCTTTATCGGGTGAATCAGTGTAGAATCGAAGTTCAAATAAAGCTTTCTGAGTGTTTTCATCCTCAATCTCTCTTTTTAAGTACTCCTCAGACATTAAAGTCATTATTTCTCCACGTCTCATCGGCTTTTCCATATCAGATAAAGTATACCTTCCAAATGGAATTGACTTTATGTTTAATACGTGACGTGTAAACCAAGTGCCTAATAGACCGTAAATTCTTGATTCCTTATTATCTGCCATATCAAGCAAAGCGTTGTTGGTACTAAGCGTTTTTAATTTATCCACAATCTCTTGCTGCGTATAATTATCACGATTTCCATTATAGATACACCTATCAAAGATAGTGATTACCTCTGCTCTTGAAATATCTGCATTGCCTTTAAACTCCCCATCAGGATATCCAAATATTAATCCTTTTGCCGAAAGA
>SKGK01000015.1 GCA_007117465.1 Clostridia bacterium
ACCCCAAGGTAACTATATCATTCTATTGTAACGTAGCCAGTTAAGACTTAGACTATTCAACCAGCTTGTAGTCTCATTTTCACCTACAAGCCACTACCCTTTAGGGTAGTTGGCTGTTGACCATCATCTTCGTTACGCTATATATTTTTTTAAATAATCAGGTGCTGCACCACTATCACCATCAACTGCAATGGTAAAGGTAATATTAAACTGATCAGAAATTTTTTGAATATCACTTAAAAATTGTTTGAAGGAGTGTTGCGTATCATCCGAAATTTCAGAAATCTCGTCTATGTAAATCTGGGAAATGTCAAAATTTTCAGAAATAATGCCACATATGAAACCATAATACATACAATAATCATTAATATTGAACTCAGACGTGTCAATAAATCTAACATTATACTTTACTTCATACATACGTTTACTGCTGTTGTTAATGAATACAACCTCACCAGCATCTTCACCTACAGCTTTATTTGCTAGTTGAACCATTGTCTTGCTCTTCCCAGTGCCTCTCTTAGCCATGATTATCTTTATCATGTGCATCTCCTCCTTATTCTTTATTAAACGGATATAAGTGTCATAAGACCTCTTTGTTTTAATCATATGCTAAGCTTATTCCGTATATATCTAACATACTATATTTTTACTTATTTTTCAAGCCTTTATGCTTTATTTGTCAAAAAACTGTAACATTTTTTTTATTTTTGTGCAAATTACCAAATGGTTTTTCCGTTACTTTTAATGTCGACAAGGGCATGCTTTCAATAGAAAACATACCCTTGCAAAATTATCGCCCTAACCTTTTTTCAAGGGCTTCTTTTTCCTTTTCAAATCCTGGTTTGCCTAAAAGTGCAAACATATTTTTCTTATATGCCTCCACGCCAGGCTGATTAAACGGATTTACACCTAGTAAATATCCGCTTATGCCACATGCTTTTTCAAAGAAATAAACCATACTACCAAAACAATACGCATCCATCTTCTCTACATTAAACACCAAATTAGGAACTTGTCCGTCAATATGTGCTAAAAGCGTTCCTTCAAATGCTTTTTGATTTACAAAATCTACTGTTTTACCCGATAGAAAGTTTAGCCCGTCAAGGTCCTCTTTTTCTTCGATTAAGGTAATTTCTTTTCGAGGGCTTTTTATATTAATAACGGTCTCAAAAATATTTCGCAATCCTTCTTGCACATACTGGCCCATAGAATGCAAATCAGTGGAAAAATCTACAGCAGCAGGGAAAATTCCTTTATAATCTTTGCCTTCACTCTCTCCATAAAGTTGTTTCCACCACTCTGAAAAATAGTGCAGACCTGGTTCATAATTGACCATTAGCTCTATCGTCTTACCTTTTCGGTAAAGTGCATTACGTACAGCTGCATATTGGTAACAAGGATTTTTATCTAGAGAAGATTCTTTGTACTTCTCGTAAGCATCATGAGCTCCCGCCATTACCTTGTCAATATCTACACCACTTACCGCAATAGGCAAAAGTCCTACTGCTGTTAAAACAGAGTATCTACCTCCAATATCATCTGGAATGACAAACGTCTCATATCCTTCTTCATCCGCTAATGTCTTAAGTGCTCCTCTCTCTTTATCTGTGGTAGCATAAATGCGTTTTCGTGTTTCTTCTTTGCCATATTTTTGTTCGAGGAAACTTTTAAATATTCTAAAAGCAATTGCAGGTTCTGTTGTCGTACCTGATTTTGAGATAACATTGATTGATACATCTTGGTCTTGAACAAGTTCTAATAAATCAGTTAAATATGTAGAACTAATATTGTTTCCTGCAAAGTAAACGGCAGGCGTCTTTCTCTTTTCTTTAGGTAGCTGATTATAGAAAGAATGCCCTAGCATTTCCATCGCCGCTCTTGCTCCTAAGTAAGACCCTCCTATCCCAATTACAATTAATACATCTGAATCGGCTTTTATCTTGTCGGCCGATTTTTTAATACGCTCAAACTCTTTTTTATCGTATTGATTTGGCCAGTCCACCCATCCTAAAAAATCATTGCCTGCACCTGTCTTTTGATGCAGCATATCATGTGCATTGTTTACCATGCTCTCCATATAAGCAATCTCATGCTCATTTACAAATGCAAGTGCATTGGTATAATCAAAAGTAATATTATTGTGCATACGATACCTCCTAAGGATATTGTTGTACTCTTATTGTATTATATTTATAACCATAAATCAATGCATTTATTTGTTTAATAAATCCTGAAATGCATCTAAGTGTCGCATACCATCAAAATCAGAACATTTTTCTGCATATCGTACATTCTCATCATTAAGCTTTATGGCATTTTTCAAATCCCCAAGCGCCTCTATATCCTTTCCCATTAGTGCATAACAACACGCTCTATTATAATAACTTGCTTCATGTGTGTTATCTATCTCTATTGCCCTACTAAACGTGTCTAATGCTTGCTCTAGTCTACGCATTTCTAACAATAATATGCCTTTGTTATGATACGCATATATAAAATCAGGCGCTAATGCAATTGCCTCATCATAACATGCAATCGCCTCTTCTTTTTTGCCTAGACGTGAGAAAATGACCCCTTTATTAAAATGAGGCTTATAATAACTAGTGTTTATGCTGATAGATTGCTGAGCTGCCTTTAGTGCCTCTTTATACCTCCCTTGTTCTTCTAATATACTTGATATATTGTTATACGCTATATAATCTGAGGGAACTAACTGAAGTACCGTTTGATAATAGGAGATTGCTTTTTCTTTCTCACCCCATTCATCATAGATATTCGCAATGTAAAAATAGGCACGGTCATACTTATTGTCGAGTTCTACAGTCTTGTAATAATAGGCTAACGCCTCTTTTTCATCACCCATATCATCTAATATAATCGCAATGCCATAATATGCTCCTACGATATGAGGATTCGTCTGTATTGCTTTTTTATAATAGTCTATAGCTTTATCTCGCTGCCCCTGACTATCTATTAAAATAGCAAGATTGTAATAGGCTTCCCCTATTGTATCATCAAGCATTATCACTTTTTCGTAACACTGATATGCCATGTCCTCTTTGTGCATATCTTCATAAACATTGGCTAAAATAAAATATGATATTGGATCAGTATCATCTAAAGCAATTGCTTTTTTTAAAAATGTTTCTGCTTTTTCTACACTACCGCTTTCATAAAATTGCGTTGCTAACACTCTATAGTTTTGGGCTCGGTTTATCTTTTTCATATTATTATTCATCCATCAAACTCCATTTTTGAGATTTTAGATGTAATCTCTTTACGTCAAATTATATCAATCCTGCGGAAAATAGTCAAACTTTTAATACATAATCATAGGGTACGGTTCTGCTGATTTCCTTTCAGTGCTTCGTTTTACTACGCAATCATCAGAATCCGTCTCTAAGATTACTTCGCTACTTTATTAATCATTCCATATTATGGCTTAAACTGACGTATATGTAATCTAGATTTTAAAATAAAAATTTTTGGATTTAAAACCATTGATTTTAGGCGTCGTATGGTATATACTATACTTTATGTATAGTACAAGGGGGGTTTAAAGATGTGTGAAAACAAATACAAAGTAGTATCAGGTCCTGAAGGCTATTTGCCTCCAGCAGCATCTTTGATGGGTGTTTTGCTTCCAGATGAGGGAAGTGCACTATTAGAAGGTGATATCGTTAAGGAAGAAGATGCGATGCAACAAATAGCAAAAAAACTATGTAACGCTAAAAATCCAGTTATTTTCCCAGGACCACTTATTTTATGGGATTGGGCTGATGGTGTAATAGAAAAAGCTAAATTAGTAAAAAAGCTAGCCGATGTTGCTGGCGCGAAGATAATACCTATGCCTGATTATCGACCAAAATATCCAAAAATTAATCCTGAAGTGGAAATCAACCCAAATCATCCAAATATTACGATTTGGCATAACGATATCGATGTTTGTATTTTCGTTGGTGTTCATTGTCATTATGCAAACGTGGCTCTAAAGATTATCCGAGGCGGAACGGACTGCTATACAATTTCGCTATGCGCTGAAGTAGGACACGAAGATGCAATGGTTTCAATGAGGGATCTAGATGTGAAAAAGCTTCAAAAACTTATTGATATTATTGAAAACGAAAAATCATCCTGAGAATAAGCGATTAAGGTTGCAAGACATTAAAAATCCACTGTAATGTTATAGAAAGGAAGATTATGATGGGCGTTAGAGTAGCTGAAGACAAGTGCATTGGTTGTAAGATATGTATATATGCATGTCCAGAACCAAATGTAATAAAACTCACAGACAGCAAAAAAGTTACAATTGAATGTATTAAATGTAAAAGCTGTTTATTATGTGTATCGGCATGTCCTAAAAAGGCATTAACTAAAGATGAGGCGTAACACAGTATCATACAACGGCGTAATAACTAATAAAATTTTCAAGGAGAGAATCAATATGAATATAGAACAGAAAAATGTTAGTCCTGAGCATATTTTATTCGAAGCTCCAAGAGATAAAGCGTTCATAACAGGTAGTGAGGCGGTAGCAGAAGCTGTTAAAAGAGCAAATATTGATATGTCAATTGCTTATCCGATTACTCCTCAAAGTGAAAGCATGCATCTTATTGGCGACTTATATGCACAGGGATATATAAAAGATTATTATCGTGCTGAAAACGAATTTGCCGTTATGGCAGCCGTTCACGGTGCATCGCTAGGCGGAGGGCGTGTATTTACTGCTACAAGTGGGCCTGGTACTTTGCGTGCAGCTGAAATGTTCCCCGTTTGGGCTGGATCGCGTCAACCTATTGTATGCGGTTTTATGTGCAGAGGTATTTCTCTTCCACCTTCTATTCAGCCTGAAAACATTGAAATGACATTTTTACTAGATAGCGGTATGCTGATGTTTCATGCAGAAAATGCACAGGACTTTTTTGATATGATTTTAAAAGGATATGCCATTGCAGAAAAACCAGACGTACATCTGCCAGTGGGTGTTTTTGTAGATGGATTTTTCACAACTCATACAAGGGAGATTGTCATGTTACCGCCAGAAGATATACGCCTTTCACCCTATGACCCAAAATGTTCTCCTGTTCCTGCATTTGATATGGAGACACCACCTATGCGTGTTGTACGTGATCCGTTGCTTAACAAGAGTAACTTTATAAGCTATGCTGCAAATGCTAGTTGGCACCAGGAGATACTAGCAGCTGCAGAACGTTCTAAAAAGTATATCAATCACTATATGAACGGACTTATCGAAGTGGATAATCCTAAAGCCAAAATACTAATTGCAGCATCTGGGACAGCTGTTGCACAAAGTAGAGAAGCTATTAGAGATTTACAAGCGGAAGGCATTGATGTAGGACTTATCAAAGTAAAATCAATCCGTCCCTTCCCTGAAAAAGAAATCCAAGCAGCTACTGAAAATGCAGAAATTATCATTGTTCCTGAGTTTAATGCAGGTGGATGGCTAGCAAGAGAGATCAAAGCATCTCTTGATCATAATAGTCGCGTTATTTCCGCACCTAGAATATTTGGCGGTATGCCAATGCCAAAAGAGCTAATTGTAAACGAAGTTAAGCATGCAATTAAAAAGAGAGCTTAAGCTTACACAGTGATTGTAAGTAAGCCTCGTAATTGTATCCCTAAATATTAAAAACTTTAAGGAGGTCTAACATGTCTAATAGAATTATTACTCCTGTTAAGGAATTTGAAGATTTATTACCACAGGAATATAAAGATCTTGTTGCAGATGGTCCCTTTTTCGCTGAAAAAGGTGTTGACGATCTTGGAACTTTCAAAGAAATAATGGAACAGCATCCCCATTGTGCCGGATGTGGTGAAGCACTAGGCATGCGTTTGGTGTTAGCGGGATTGCCTACACCGCAAGACACATTGATAATCGGAACACCCGGTTGTTCATTCTTTGGTTTAGCACAAACCGCTTTAAATTACTCAAATACAGCTTTTGGAAATCAAAATGCAGTAGCATCAGGGCTTAAACGAATGCTGCAAATTCGCTACCCCGATAAGCACAAAGATGTAGTTGTAATGGTCGGAGATGGTGGTATCGCTGATATTGGTCTTGACTATACTCTTCATTCATGGTTCCGCAAAGAAAAAATCACAACCATAATGCTTGATAATGAAGTATATGGGAATACTGGCGGTCAAGAAAGTGGTATGTCTAAAGAAGGAAAAGTGCTTAATATGGCGCCTACAGGTAAAAAGTTCCCTAAAATACCTGTCTTTGAATTAGCTAAGACATCGGGTTGCTGTTATGTTGCAAAAGTTACAATTGCAAGCCCCAAAAAAATTGGTAAAGTGATAAGGCGGGCTATCTTGATTGCACGTGAGATTGGACCAACCTATGTACAGCTATTTACCCCTTGTCCTACAAACCTAAAATTTGCACCTGATCAGACATTAAAAGTAGCCAAAGAAGCAGAAAAAGATTACTATCCTTTCGAAGAATTTATATCAGACGATGCTGCTGCATACTTAGCGAAAGTTGAGCAAGCGAAAGGAGATGGTAAATCGTGATATCCAATATTGATATAAGAATGGCAGGTCTTGGTGGTCAAGGTGTTGTAACTGCTGCTCATATATTAGGCACAGCAGTCGTAAGTGCTGGTAAGCATTCTGCTGTAAATCCTTTTTTTGGTGCAGAGAAAAGATTAGCCCCTGCAGAGAGTTATGTTCGAATGGCAGATAGACCTGTCTACGATAGAGGAGAAATTCTGTATCCTGATTTGATTATGATATTTGCACCTGAGGTTATTACCATGGGTAAGTCTTATACCATGCCTTTTTACTCCGGACTAAAAGAAAAAGGACTTGTAATGATTAATTCTGATGAGCCTATTTTATCTGAGAAAGAACAAGCAGGACTTGATAAGCTTGGCGCAACGCTTTTTTATATTCCTGCTACTAAGCTTGCAATGGAGTTTGCAGGAACTGAACTTGCGACTAACATGACAATGCTTGGCGCACTATGCGGTTTAGTTGATTTGGTAGAAATAGATACTGTAATCGAAGCAGTTGCGCAGCGTTTTAGCGGTAAAAGTAAATTTGTAGCTTCTGGCACAACTGCTGTTTTAGATGAATCAATTAAAAGTAAATATGCTAAAGTATCACTTTTAATTGAAAAAAATACGACTGCTATAACAAAAGCCTATGAGTATACAAAGAAATTAAACCAAAGTAAATAGAAAGAAAATATAAAAAAAGAACCGCGAAACACTGAGGCGGTTCTTTTTTTATATTATGCTCTATTAATTAAACTAAAGGATATAATAAGAATACGTGACACTAGCACTCTAAACTTCTGTCAAGATATAGATCTGTGCCACTCTGTTATCATGCTTATCAAGACGTTTAGGATTGAAGTTTTTCCTCAAGCTCTTTTATTTTGGTTTGCACTTCTTGTTCCGTCACCGTACTTACAAAGCTAATCGGGTAGGTGAGTGATTTTTGCATGTTCTCTAGTGCTTTTTCATATTCCTCTTTCTTAATAAGCACTAATCCGTAATTATAGTACGCTTCTGTAAATGTCGCCTGCTTTTCCATCAGCTTTTCGTATGTTTCATGTGCTTTATCATATTCTTCTCTTAGATAGTAAGTCTGTCCTAAATTATCTAAGATAATGGTGTTGGTATTATTGTATTCATATGCCTCTAGATTAAATTCAAGTGCCTTATCTAAATCTCCTTTGGCGATTAGCATATATCCTAAACTACCATAGAGCGTAGACGTTTTAAAATCCTCAAAGACGCTTTCTAAAAGTGCTATTGCTTCGTCGAGCTGTCCTTTTTTCCAAATCACCAATGCGTAATTAGATTGTGTTAACATCTTATCATCATTATCCATTTTATGTTCTAATAGTTCATTAAAAATCTTCTCTGCTTCTTCAATTTTGCCAGCCTT
This sequence comes from Clostridia bacterium, assembly GCA_007117465.1. GTDB lineage: Bacteria > Bacillota > Clostridia > SK-Y3 > SK-Y3 > SKGK01. The sequence goes on from SKGK01000015.1 coordinate 7,924, forward strand.
TAATAGTAGATATCCATATGAAATCATGGTCTTTATATTGGCTTTACCACTGTAATATACTTTTCTAAACCATTTAATCGCGCCTTCCATATCACGTTTAGCATATCGAATATGTCCAATAAATGTATAAATGCGAATCTGATTGATATATACAATATAACCAATATAAACAGCTGTTGTTACAGCGCCTAGTCCAACATTATAGTTAAAAAATATACTAATGACAATAAGCGGCAATATAACTTTCATCAATATTTCTTTAGAGAACTGCTTTACAAGAAGAATTAATAATTTTATCATCTTATATCCCCCTTTTTTTAGAAATAGCCTGCGATATACACTCATATCACAGGCTCACTATGCTAACCTCTAAGCATTCACTTTTACTGGATATTTTTGTTTTAATGCTTCACTTTTACTCATATATAGTTCATTTTGTTTCATCGCTGTTAGCTGCTGAGTTAATTGATCTTTTACTTCCTCAAAAGACCTCTCTTGCGCTGCTTTTTTGTCAACTACTTTAATAATATGGTAACCAAACTGTGTTTTAACAGGTTTGCTTATCTGACCAACTTGCATAGCAAAAGCTGCATCTTCAAATTCTTGCACCATTTTACCACGACTAAAATAACCTAAATCGCCACCATTTTTTTCAGAAGCACATTTAGAATAAGTATTCGCAGCTTCTTCAAAAGCCATTCCGCCTTTAATTTCTTTTAAAATTTTATTGGCAGTTAGCTCATCATCTACTAACACATGACTTGCCTTCATACTTTCAGGATTTAAAAATTGGGTTTTGTTTTCCTCATAATGTACTTGTACTTCCTCAGGTGATACGCTTGCTGTCTGCATAAGCTTACGAATCGCATATTGGATGAGCACATTATCTTTTATCTGCTTTAACTCATCTTGGAAGGCTTGCTCCTGTTCCATATTGTTATCAAGCGCTTCAGCTAAAATCAGCTGCTGATTGATAAGCTCATCTAATACACGTTTTCTGCCTTCTTCTGATTGAAATTGTGCTGCCCGCTGTGGTCCTAAGCTTTGTAACAATGCCTCTACATCCTTATCTGTAATCGCATTGCCATTTACCGTTGCTAATGTTTTGTTTACACTCATTAAATTAAACGCTCCTTCTAATCTCTTTTTTTGAGGAATGCCAAAATCACACTTTATTAGCATTCCATCACATCTTATCTTAACAGAAATAATCGTATATGTCCAATCATTATGTGATTTAGGGTGCATAAAATTTATTTGAAGAATATTATTCCAATCACTTTTCTACAAGGCTAAGAGCCTATAAACTTGCTACGGACTGCATCAAACTCGCTAACGCTCAAACAGTAGATACTGCTTCTCCTTCGCTACGTTAATAGGCTCTAACCCTTTCCGCAACGTTCCTTCCAGAATATTCTTCAAATAAATTTTATGCACCCTGTGATTTATTATTAAATCACTCTCACATTTAATACGCCATTAATAGATTTTAATTTATTAATGGCATCTGCATTAACCTGCTGGTCTACATCAATAATGGTATACGCATATTCCCCTTTACTTTTGTTTAACATATTTAAAATGTTAATATTTTCATTTGCTAGCATGGTAGAAATCTGACCTACCATATTAGGTACATTTCGGTTGGCTAATGTAATGCGAAAATCAGAAGCACGATTGAGTTCGCAATTAGGGTAGTTTACAGAATTAATAATATTTCCATCTTCTAAATAACTCTTTAATTGCAGCGCTGCCATTACTGCACAGTTTTCTTCTGACTCTTCTGTAGATGCCCCTAGATGTGGAATAGCAATAACATTATCTACCCCTAGTAGTTCTTCGTTTGGAAAATCTGTAACATACTTAGCTACCTTACCCGCTACAATCGCTTGCTTTAAATCTGAATCGTTTACAAGCCCTCCACGAGACATATTAATGATACGCACACCATTTTTCATCATATCTAGTTTTTCAGTATTTATCATGTTTTTAGTCTCATCTATCAGTGGCACATGTAGCGTGATGTAATCAGAAGTAGCAAGCAAGCTTTTCAAATCAGCTGCTTTTTGTACACTTCTAGATAGTCCCCACGCTGCATCTACAGAGATATATGGATCATATCCTTGCACCTGCATTCCAAGGGCAACTGCAGCATTTGCAACCATTACACCAATGGCACCAAGGCCTATAACGCCTAATGTTTTTCCTTTTATCTCAGTTCCAGCAAATTTTGATTTTTCTTTTTCTACAAATTTAGGGACATTCTCGCCTTCCCCTTTTATGGTTTGTACCCACGATATTGCCTGTACAATATCACGATTACAAAGTAACAGTGCTGCAATGGTAAGTTCTTTCACCGCATTTGCATTAGCACCTGGTGTGTTAAATACCATAATGCCTTTTTCTGCACATGCTTTCACCGGAATGTTATTAACACCTGCACCTGCTCTAGCAATTGCTTGTAGCGTCTCGGGAAAAGCCCTATCATGCATATTGTAACTTCTAAGCACAATGCCATCTGGATTTTCTATATCGCTACCTACTTTATAACCATCTTTTTCAAAAAGCACCAGTCCGTTTTCAGATATTTTATTGAGTGTTTGAATGTTATACATTTTTATCCCTACTTTCTATTTATGATCGACTTCAAATTTCTTCATAAAATCAACAAGCGCTTGTACGCCTTCTACTGGCATCGCATTATAGATACTTGCACGCATACCTCCTACACTACGATGTCCTTTTAAGTTGACCATTCCTTGTTTTTGTACTTCTTTTACAAAAATCGCATCTAACTCTTTATCTCCTGTTACAAAAGGAATATTCATAAGTGATCTGTCTTTTTTCACTACGGTACCTTTAAACAGTGTAGACGCATCTAAAAAGTCATATAGTAGATTGGCTTTCTCTTCGTTTATCTTCTGCATCGCCGCAACGCCGCCTAAGTTTTTAACCCATTCGTATACTAACTTACAAATATAGATAGCATATGTAGGCGGAGTATTAAACATCGAACCATTTTCTGCATGCATCTTATAATCTAGCATTGTAGGCGTTTGTGGCATTGCCTTTCCAATTAAATCTTCTTTTATAATCACTACCGTTACTCCTGATGGTCCCATGTTTTTCTGTGCACCGGCATAAATAATGCCAAACTTAGACACGTCATACACTTCAGATAGAATATTAGAAGACATATCCCCTACTAATGGCACCTCTGCTGTATCTGGAAGCTCGGTATAGCGCGTACCATAAATAGTGTTATTTGTAGTAATATGAAAATAATCTGCCTCTTTATCAAAGGTATCTTTATCCAACGTTGGAATATAGTTAAATGTTGTATCTTCCGAAGAAGCAATCACATTTACAGCCCCATATCGCGCTGCCTCTTTAATAGCTTTTTTAGACCATGCACCTGTATTTACATAATCCGCTCTTTTGCTGCCGTTAAAAAGATTTAATGGAATCATTGCAAACTGTGTAGAAGCTCCACCTTGTAAAAATAACACTTTATAATTATCAGGAATTTGCATTATATCTCTTAAAATTTGCTCAGCAGAATCAATAATGCCTTGATATACACTTGAGCGATGACTCATCTCCATCACTGACATGCCTGAATCCCCGTAATTTAACATTTCTTGTTGTGCTTGCTTCAATACCGCTTCAGGAAGCATTGAAGGTCCTGCCGAAAAATTATACACTCTGTTCATTATGCTTACCTCCTACATTAAATTTTAATGTGCTTATTAACAAAAGCTTTGTTTTCATCTTTCGTTTTAAAGTTTGTTAATATTTAGTCAAATTATACCTCAAATTAGCCTGCGGGTCAATGCTTAAAATAAAAAAAAATAAAACAGTTGTATTCTCCTTGTCACAATTATTATCCTCTTTTTGTATGAAAATATTTATATACGGTATAATATAGTACAAAAGGTAACAGATAAAAGGAAAGGAGATGCATTTACCATAGATACCTTTAATCAATCAGTAGAAAAAAAATTTGATACACAGTCTTATTGGATTGACTCTATGCCACTTACATGTTTTCCAAAACTTGAAAGCAACATTCATGTCGACGTCGCCATTGTAGGGGGAGGGTTGTGTGGCATTACCACCGCTGTACTTTTAAAACAAGCAGGCATTGATGTATGCGTTATCGAAGCAAAAACTGTTGCCCAGCGTACTACTGGACATACCTCTGCCAAAATTACGTCTCAACACAATTTGATTTACAATACACTTATATCAAACTTCGGCATGGAAAAAGCACGCCAATACGCAGAGGCTAATCAAGCTGCGATTGAAAAAATAAAAAGGCTTATCAATAAATATAACATTGATTGTGATTTTAGCCCACAAAATGCCTATGTATATACGGAAAATGAAAACAACATCACAAAACTAGAAAAAGAAGTAGAAGCTGCCCTAAAGTTAGGTCTTCCTGCTCATTTTACAACACAAATGTACCTTCCTTTCAGTCCAAAAGGGGGAATGTGTTTTACAGGTCAAGCCCAGTTTCATCCACGCAAATATGTCGTAGGACTTGCGAAAACATTAGACCACCCAAACGCTATTTTTGAGAAAACACGCGTATTAGATATATCAGAAGGCACGCCCCATACACTGATTACAGAGAATGGGAAAGTTACTGCCAATCAAGTCATCGTTACAAGCCACTTTCCTTTTATTAATCGAAATGGTCTTTACTTTATTAAAATGCATACAGAGCGCTCCTATATTATTGGATTACATACCAAGCAGCCCCGTATTCAAGGTATGTATATTAGTGCTGATAATCCTACGCGATCTTTTCGCATACAACGCACTTCAGAAGGTGACATGGTAATGTTAGGCGGCGAAAGCCATCGTACTGGTAATGGCAAAAGCACATTTCCCCACTATGCTGCACTAGAGCATTATGCCAAAATCCTCTATAAAGATCCGCGTATCTTGTATCGCTGGTCTACGCAAGACTGTATCCCACTAGACAATGTACCCTATATCGGCCATTACTCGGATAATACCGAAACGTTATATGTAGGCACTGGTTTTAAAAAATGGGGAATGACAAGTGCTACCGTAGCCGCTATGATTATCTCGGATTTGATACTAAAGAAAGAAAATCCATGGGTCGATGTGTTTAATTCTTCTCGAGCCACCCCTAAAGCCTCTGCTACACAATTTGTCATGCAAGGCGCTGCCGTTACCGCCAATTATGTCACAAGAGCGTTAACACTTCCTACAAAGCATGTGGAAGATATCTCGTATGGCGAAGGTAAAATTGTCACTCATGAGGGTGAAAAAGTGGGAATCTATAAAGATAATGAGGGAAAACTACATGCCGTTTCTCCCATCTGCACCCATATGGGATGTCAGTTAAAATGGAATGATGCTGAAAAGAGCTGGGATTGCTCTTGTCACGGTTCACGTTTTACGTATCAAGGAGATGTCATTGAAAGTCCTACGGTAAAAGCGCTTGAAACATATGACATTGAATTATGACTGCTTCATTCACTTTTTTAGTAATCGAGGTGCAAAAGCATGAATACCTATAGCTCCTAATGGTGCTGTCACCATCACCGCAAGTACTGCTATTGCTAAGATTACCGCTCCAGAAGCAATACCCATCGCGAGGGGAATACCACCAATGGCAGCTTGCACAGTCGCTTTAGGCGTGTATGCAATAGCACAAAAAAGCTTTTCTTTATGATTTAACGCAGAACCATGCAGCGAAATAAAAACCCCTGTAATTCTTGCTATTAAGCCGCAGGCAATAATCATGATCCCTGCTAGTCCTGCCTGCCATGCTACGTAAATATCTACTTGGGCACCAATTAATACAAACAAAAAGATTTGTGCAAAAAACCATACTTTACCCAATTGGCCTTCTAGTTTAGAAGCAATTTCAGGTGATTTTTCAAGCAGAACAAACCCTACAGTCATTATCCCAAGCAGTCCTGCTATATGATACCTCTCACCAATAATCAGTATAGCAAAAGCAGCCACTACGACAAATGTCATTCGTTGTTCACTTGATAATGTTACTTTTCGCATCTTAAAAATCTTATATAGCAGGTATGAAACCACTAACCCTAACACAATACCTGCAACAATTTGTAGTGGAATAAGACCTATTTGTAGAGCTATGCTACCTCTAGCTTTAAGACCCATGCCTAAAAATGCCGTAAAAAGTGTAATGGCAAAAACATCATCTACAGATGCACCCGCAAGAACAATCACTGGAATACCTTTATCCATTCCCCATCCTTTTTCTTTTAAATGAAGCATGGAAGGAACAATCACTGCCGGCGAGACAGCTGCGATTATAAATCCAAGCATTCCTGCTTCTACCATTGGTAAATCTAATATGTAATAGGCTACGACTGTTACTGTGAATCCTTCTAAGAGACACGGAATAGCACTCATCTTTATAGCTACCGTTCCGACACTTTTTAAAACTTCTTTGTTAAGTCCCAAACCTGCTCTTAGCAATATAACGATTAACGCCATCATTCGAATATCTACGGCATTGTCCATAATTGATACATCTAACAAATCAAATCCGTAAGGCCCTATTAAGACACCCATAATCATCATCCCTAGTAGACCTGGCAAACTTATACGTTTTAAGACCATACTACCCACTATACCTACTATTAAAATAATTGCAATACTTTGAATCATGTGCTATTCTCCTTCTGCTGATTAACTTTTTGACTATCACTTTTTAATACTTAAAACTATCCTGCGCCTATCATATCATAGACGCATGGTGATATCAATCAGAAAATCTATTTTTACATGACTGCAAAAGAGCCGATGTTAACCAGATTACATCGGCTCTTTTTATGCTCTTTTATTAACAAAATTCATCCATAAACTTCTCTATTTTTTCTAAATCCTCAGTAGTATCTACTAAAGCTGGACCCTTTTTCAGGCAATCAACGCACTCTGTATATGTAGGTTTCTTTTGTTTGTAAAAAATACCCATGGGTATTTTATCTCCCCATTCTTGTGCACGTTTAAATGCTTTCTGTTTATCAGTAGCATCATATGTTTCTTCTAGGTGATATACTCTTTCTTTGTAATACTTGAAGGTATTTACTTTGTTAAAACTAATGCACGGCTGCAAAATATCTACTAACGCATATCCGTTATGCATAATTGCTTCTTTCATAACCTTTTTTAAATGCTCTGCATCTCCAGAAAAACTTCTCGCTACAAAGCTTGCCCCTAGTGTAATGGCTAGTGCAATTGGATTAAGCGGCTCTGTAACTACGCCTTGTGTTTGGATGCCTGTGGCAAATCCCATATCACTTGTAGGGGATGCTTGCCCTTTGGTAAGTCCATAAATTTGATTATTATGCACAAAGTGGGCAATATCAATGTTTCTTCGGATAGTATGCATAAAGTGGTTGCCACCTTCACCATAACTATCTCCTTCCCCAGAATTAACAATTACTTTTAAATGTTTGTTAGCTATTTTAATACCCGTCGCAGGCGGGAGTGCACGCCCATGCAAACCATTAAACCCATTGGCATTGATATATTGGGGCGTTTTTGCCGCCTGCCCGATGCCTGCACAAATCACTACCTCATGCGGCAGTAGTCCTAATTCATTTAACGCTTTTTCAAGTGCATTTAATATCCCAAAGTTCCCACATCCTGGACACCACGCTGTTTCACTGCATTTATTAAATCGATTATGATTTGCTTCCATCATAGCACCTCCTGTATTTTAGCTTGTAATTCTTCATATCCCCATGCTCTACCATCATATTTAGTTAATCTTATTTTAATAGGGATACATGTCTTTTGCTGTATCAAGTCTGCTAACTGCCCTGAATAATTACCTTCTACTGCTATTATATTGTTAGCATTTGCAGCATAATCATTAAATAATGCTACCGGAAGCGGACAAACATCGCCATATATAAGTGCGCCTATAGATTTGCCTTGCTTTTCTAACGCCTCGATTACGGTCTTTATCACGCAATATGTTGATCCCCAACCCACAATGAGTGTCTCCGGCTTTTCACTACCTACATACCATGGCTCTTGTATATCGCTTTTTAGGGTCTCTATCTTTTGCATACGCTTATCCATCATCTGTATACGCTCGGTATCTGATTCAATAATATGTCCATATTCATCATGTTCATCACTATCTACCATGACTACCTGCCCTGGTATCTTTCCAGGTATAATACGAGGTGAGATACCATCTTCTGTTATCTTATATCGCTTATATCTCTCTTTGCCTATACCTTGTACATCTGCAAGATGCTTCTCAATCTTTACCGCTGAAAAATCATAGGGCAAAATGGTTGTTTGAGCATCTGCGAGGTACTGGTCACTAAGAATTGTAACGGGAATTTGATACTTGTCCGCTAAGTTAAATGCTCTTATCGTCTGATAAAATGCTTCCTCTACACTTCGAAGGGCAATGACCATTCTTGGGATTTCATCTTGGGATGCATAAAGAACAAAATGCAAATCTCCCTGTGCCGTTCTTGTTGGCAATCCTGTTGCAGGTCCTGGTCGCTGTACGTTGGCAATCACAGCAGGCGTTTCAATTATACCTGATAATCCAACCGCTTCTACCATCAAACTATATCCCCCGCCAGATGTACTGGTCATTGCTCTTACCCCTGCATAAGATGCGCCTATCACCATATTAAGAGCTGCAATTTCATCTTCCGATTGTTCTACCACAATCCCAAGTTCATGCTGTTTAGCGGCAATGTAGTTCATAATACCCGTACCTGGCGTCATTGGATACCCAGAAAAAAACTTACACCCTGCAGCAAGTGCACCTAATCCTACCGCCTGATTTCCATTTAACGTAATGGTTTTTTTTGGCGCTGCTACTGATGGTAATGTTACTTTTTTGTCAACAAGATCATAGCCTTTTTCAAGCGCCGATATATTCATCCTTAAAATATCTCCACTAAAATATTCTTTGAGCACACCTTCTGCAATATCGGTAGATAGTCCTAGCATTTTTATAACCGCACCTACCATTACCGTACCAATTACTTTTATGTTTCCTATCTCTTTGGCTAATTCTTTAAACGGATACGCTTTTTCATCGATAACTAAACCATCCTTTAAAAGATGTTTTTCATGCAACTCAATTGTCTCTTCATTAAAAGCAATTAGCATATCAATCGACTCTCTATGGGTGTATATCGGCTCATCTGATATACGTATACAGTTAAAGTTATGCCCTCCGCGTATCCGTGACATATAATCTTTTGTGGCAAAAATGTAATACCCCGTTCTTGTAAATATTTTTTCCAGCACGCCACCAACTGTGTTCATTCCCTGCCCCGCTTCTCCACCTAATAAAATATTATAATCCACCATCTATTACCTCCTTCTTTAACAATATATTTACCCATTCTCACAAGAAACAAACAAAAAAGTCAGACAAAATATTGTCCGACCTCTTTCCTAGTTTTTATGTTTTCCAATTATTAATTATTTTTGTTGCTTCGGCTTAGGACCAAAATATTGATACAAGTTACATTTAATCATGCCATTATATAACTTTCTTTTCTTACTCGCCCTTTTCCCAAAATGGTTTTCAAACTCTTCGTGGGATGTCAGTATATAATAGCTCCATGTATCAATGTGTGAAAACGTCTTACCCATTTTTCTGTATATGCTTTCTGCTGCTGACTTTTCGCCTAGTCTTTCGCCATAAGGCGGATTGCAGATAATGCACCCATACTTCTCATTACTATGAATATTGGCTGCATCTTTTTGCTCAAAAGATACATATTCTTCTACCTGCGCAAGCTGTGCATTGTGTCTTGCAAGCGCTAGTGCATCTTTATCAATATCACAGCCCAATACTTTAAATTCATGGTCATAATTTATCTTTTCATACGCTTCTTTTCGTATATCTTTCCATAAACCTTTGGGTATATGCTCCCACCGCTGAGCAGCGAAGTTTCTAAGAAGCCCTGGTGCAATGTTTGCGCCAATCAGCGCAGCTTCTATAGCGATGGTACCCGATCCACAGAAAGGATCAATAAAAGCCTTCCCTGGCTTCCATACACTTAAATTTACCAGTCCTGCTGCGAGCGTCTCCCTTAGTGGTGCGGCATTGGCTTTTTTTCTATAGCCTCTTTTATGTAAACCTTCGCCGCTCGTATCAATCATTAGCACTGCTTTGTTTTTTAGCAATGAAAACTGCACTTGATAACAGGGGCCTTTTTCATCAAACCAATCTTTGTTATAGCGCTGTTTCATTTTTTCTACAATCGCTTTTTTGATAATGCCTTGACAATCAGGTACACTAAATAAATCTGACTTAAGCGAATAGCCCTTTACAGGAAAAGCGGCATTTTCAGGTAGCCAATCTGACCAAGGAAGTGCCTTAGTCTTTTCAAATAACATATCAAAAGAGGTTGCTTCAAATTCTCCTACTTTTATCAAAACACGCTCTGCAGTTCTAAGCCAAAGATTTGCTTCACATATGGCTGTCTCATCCCCTTCAAATGTAACGCGTCCATCTTCTACCTTTATGGTTTCATATCCTAAGTCACGAATCTCTTTTGCCACCAAAGACTCTAATCCAAACAAGGTAACTGCGATTAATTCCATTCTCACCATTTAACATCAACTCCACTTTCAATATATCTTAATGTTACCCAAAAGCAAAACCTCTCATACTATTTGATAAGAGGTTCTTGCTTTTTATTCTTCAAGCTTATACTTCTCTTCATATCCGCTGTATGCTTGCTCATATTCTTTGGTCTTATTCATATGCAAGTACTTTAGGTACTCATGTGGATCAAAATCAGCTTTATCTGAGTGCGTCTGTTCTACTGCAATACCAATATTTGAACAGTGATCTGATATTCTCTCTAGGTTATTTACAATATCTAAGAACACAACCCCTGCCTTTAAATTGCATTTTTGCTGCGCTAACCTATCAATATGCCTAACACGCAGTGTCTCTTTGAGCAGGTCAATCACATCTTCACAAGGCTGAATTTTCTTCGCTATTTCAACACTCTGTTCATCATAAGCTTCAACTGCCAATGCCATAATTTCTTTAACAGCATCACTCATTGTCCGAAGTTCTTGCTTCGCTAAATCCGAAAATTCAATTCCTTGTTTCAAGATATAAGTATTTAATTCGGCGATATTAACCGAATGATCCGCGATTCTTTCAATATCTGTAATCACATGGAATATCCCAGAAACTCTCTTATGTTCTTCTTTATTTAGTGGTCCATCTGACAATTTTACTAGATACCTAGTAATATTCGATTCCATTTCATCTACTAGGTTTTCATTATCTTCTATTCTACCGTTATTTCCTGTAGAAGCATTAAATACACTTTCAATGCTTAACGCTACGTTATGCTGTGCAACTTTGTTCATACGAACTACTTCTTTGAGTACCTGTGATACGGCTACTGAAGGAGTAGATAAAAATCGTTCATCTAACATATGCTGCTCTTTCGGTTCATCCTTCCCTCTTATACACGCATGAGACAAACGCACTAAAATACCAGCAAATGGTAGTAATATCAATGTATTAGAAATATTAAAGATAATATGAAAATCTGCGATGCCCCCCCTATTTAGTGGAATATCCCAAAAAGAAAATCCGATAAAACGTTGATATGAATATATGCCTATGAGAAAAATCATTGATCCTACTGTGTTGAAAATGAGGTGAATAAATGCCGCCTTTTTCGCATTCTTATTTGCACCAATCGCAGATAATAACGCAGTGATACATGTCCCTATATTTTGTCCTAAAATAATCGGTGCTGCCGATGAAAAAGTAACCAGTCCCGCTGCTGAAACAGCCTGCAATATTCCAACAGAAGCACTACTGCTTTGTAGTAGCGCGGTTACCCCTGCACCTATTAATACACCTACTACAGGATTACGAAAAGCAACAAAAGCATGCTCAAACTGTGGTAAATGCCTGAGTGTATAAAGTGCCCCTTCCATAATTCCCATCCCAATAAAAAGCAGACCAAAACCTGTAAATATCTCACCAATAGTATTCATTTTCTTTTTCTTCGCAAAAATGATAAGTGCAACCCCTAAGGCAACTGCTAATGGCGCCATAGTCTTAGGTTTTATCATTTCTAAATACCATACACCCTTATCGATATCTCCTAACCTTAAAATCTGCGATGTAATCGTGGTACCAATATTAGCACCCATGATGACACCCACTGCTTGGGTTAAACGCATTAATCCTGCATTTACAAAACCTACTACCATGACGGTAGTAGCACTACTGCTTTGTACTAATGCCGTAACCACAGTTCCCACCAGCACACTTTTAAAAATATTACTAGTCATGATCCCAATAATCTTTTGCATTTTATCGCCAGCTGCTTTTTCTAGCCCGTCGGCCATAATTTTCATCCCAAATATAAATATTCCGAGTCCCCCGAAAAATGTAATCACATCTAATAAGTTCATAAAGGCCCCCCTTATCAAGTTTTTATATATACTTGTCACCCACATGTACTATGTCAAATATTTTAACACCCAATTAATAATTTTAACATAGTTTTTAAAATTATAAAAGTCCTTTTTTCGACAAATCTGAACAAAAAAATACGAAAGGCACTCTCTGCCTTCCGTATACGCTAAAATATATTCTTTTTTATTTTTTACACAGTATACTTTATAAAGTATAAAACAATAAATCTCCATATGTTGGAAACGGCCACATAGAATCATCTACCAGTGTTTCTAACACATCTGCATCTTTTCTTAACAGATTCATCTGCGTGAATACTTTGTCTCTATATGCGCATGCTTGGTTGTATATTCCTTCTGTTTCTACAGTTTCTTTTATTTCTTGCTCAAGTATGCTAATATTCTTTTTCAAACTCGCTAAAATATTTGAAACTTCTTGTAAAATTTCTGACTGTGCGGTCATATCTACTTCTAGCGCCGTTGTTTTAATACTATTGATTGAATCTGCGATTTGACTGGCAAATCGAATGCCGGTTGGTAATATCTGTCTCTTTGCCATTTCTATCATGGTGAGTGCTTCTATATTAATTTGCTTTGCATAGCCTTCGAGTAATATCTCATAGCGTGAATGCAATTCTTTTTCACTAAGGACGCTATGCTTTCCAAATACTTCTATCGATTTTTCAGCAATCAGTTCAGGAATAGCATCTACGGTTGAACGAATATTCGGCAACCCTCTTTTTTTTGCTTCTTCCACCCACTCGTCTGAATAATTGTTTCCATTAAAAATAATTCTTTTATGATTTACAATCATTTCTTTTAATACTGTTTGCAATTCTACTGCAAAATCCGTGCTGTTTTCTAAGCGGTCTGCAACCTCACTTAATACATCTGCAACAATCGTATTTAATACAATGTTAGGACCGGCTACCGAAATAGACGATGGCACCATTCTAAATTCAAATTTGTTCCCCGTAAAAGCAAACGGCGAAGTTCTATTACGATCTGTTGCATCTTTTGGCAAATCAGGAAGTGTTGAAACACCAATATTAAGTTCTTCCCCACACATACATGACTTTGCGCTACCATTTTCTAGCTGACATAGAATATCGGTTAATTGATCCCCTAGAAAAATAGAGATAATCGCAGGAGGCGCTTCATTTGCACCTAATCGGTGATCATTGCCTGCATTACCAGCTGAAAGTCTTAGTAGTTCTTGGTACTTGTCTACCGCTTTAATAACTGAACATAAAAATACTAGAAATTGTGCATTTTCATGCGGCGTATTGCCAGGATCTAATAAGTTTTGTCCATCATCCGTAGACATAGACCAGTTATTATGCTTACCAGAACCATTGATACCCGCAAAAGGCTTCTCATGCAACAAACAAGCTAACCCATGTCTATCTGCCACTTTCTTTAATATTTCCATCGTTAATTGGTTGTGATCCGTTGCAATATTCGTATTATTAAAAATAGGTGCGAGTTCATGCTGCGCAGGTGCTACTTCATTGTGCTGTGTCTTAGCGGATACCCCTAACTTCCAAAGCGCTTCATTTAAATCTTTCATAAAGGATGACACTCTTTCTTTAATTTGACCAAAGTAATGATCTTCAAGTTCCTGCCCTTTAGGTGCTGGTGCACCATATAACGTACGTCCTGTATAAATCAAGTCTTTACGTTTTTTATAACTATCCCTATCTACCAAAAAGTACTCCTGCTCAGGACCTACTGTGGTAATTATTTTGTTCGCTGTTGTATTACCAAATAGCCTTAGTACCCGCAGAGCTTGCTTTGAAAGTGCTTCCATAGAGCGCAAAAGTGGCGTCTTTTTATCTAACGCTTCTCCCGTATAAGAGCAAAATATAGTTGGGATACAAAGCGTCACACCTGTTTTATCCTCTTTTAAAAATGCTGGCGAAGTACAATCCCAAGCAGTATAACCCCTCGCTTCAAAAGTGGCACGAAGTCCTCCCGAAGGAAAAGAAGATGCATCTGGCTCTCCCTTAATGAGCTCTTTTCCTGAAAACTCCATAATGACTTTACCATCAGCAGTTGGCGAAATAAACGAATCATGTTTTTCTGCCGTCACACCTGTCATAGGCTGGAACCAATGGGTAAAATGGGTAGCTCCTTTATCTAGTGCCCAATCTTTCATTGCACTTGCTACTACCTCGGCTACCGTAGGATCTAGTGGCAATCCTTCATCAATGGTTTTTCTAAGAGCTTTATACGTCGCTTTAGGTAGACGCTCTCTCATCACTGCATCATTAAATACATTCTTACCAAAAACATTCGCTAAATCACATTTTGAACAACAAACTTCATTTGACATAAAAAATACCCCTTTCATTCATAATTATACCATTAAAAACCAATTTGAAAATCAAAAAGCGTTTCACAAAAACACATTTAATGCATGTGCTTTGGAAACGCCATCGTTTCAATGTCTTTTTATTTTATATATATCATCTTACTACTTTTTTGCTTAAAATGCAAGAACTATTTTAAAATTTTTCATTTATAGGTAATATCTCTAACTTAATCTTATTAATTATTTATTTCTCAATATGTCTGTTCTTGTTTTTCACTTTCTTGATTATCATCTTCTTGTTTTGTAGCTAATTCTTCTTGTTCACTACTTTCGATTAAATCAGCCAATTGCAATTCGTATTTCTTCACCGAATTTAAAGCACTTATTCTTAAGTCTTGCAACTCTTTTCTAACTCTTTGTAGTCTTTGCCCTTCTTCATTAATATCTTCTTGCAATGCTTCCTTTTTTTGTGCTGCTTCCCATATGGCACTGTCTAAAATTGCCTTCGCTTGTTCTTCTGCTTTTATAATAGCACTTGCAATATAGTTTCGGTCATTTTCAATTTTGTTTAATTTATTCTGTATTGTTTCATTTTCTTCTTTTAATGCTTGGTTTTTTTGTCTTAGCTCTCTACTGTGTTCCTCTTTAATTTTAATTTTTTCTTCTAAATCTTTGGCTAGATTCTCGATAAACTCATAAACATCTTTTTTTTTGTACCCCAAAAAAACTGTGCTAAACTTTTTTTCTCCTGCCATAGACCATCCCCCCAAACTTTAATAAACATTTCTCCAATACTTCTTCAATATTGAATGGCAAAAACCCTTCTTTTATTGACATTTTTTTTGAAACTCTTGTCCTCTTTTTTCAGGCTTTAATATCTATAAACACAATCGACCTTTATAGATTTTGATTAATCATTTCAGCAAAATCATCTTTACTTCTAGCTCCTACTGCTTTATCGACAATTTCACCGTTTTTGAATAGTAAAATGGTTGGGATACTCATTACACGGTATTCAGCAGCTAGTTCTCTTTGCTCATCTACATTTACTTTTCCCACTTTGGCAGTACCTGCAAATTCCGTTGCTACTTCATCAATGATAGGAGAAACCATCTTACAAGGACCACACCAACTTGCCCAAAAGTCTACGAGTACTGGAACATCTGCTCTTTTTACTTCTGTCTCAAAATTTTCTTTTGTTAACGTTAATACATGTTCATTTGCCATATTAAAAACACTCCCTTTTTTTTATTTGATGAATTTCAACATCGTGTTCATCAATTTATTGACTTCTTTTTCTGGATCTTCGCTTTTAATCGCCTTATAAATACACACCTTAGAATGATTTTCTAAAATAATGCCCCCTACTTTATTCAGTGCTGCCCGTACAGCAGCAATTTGAATCAGTACATTTCCACAGTATTGCTCCTGTTGCACCATTTTTTGTATCCCTTTTACCTGTCCTTCGACTTTTTTCAGCCTTTTTAAAATATCTTCACTCGTCACTTCACATGATTCCATGTTTTTACCTCATTTCAAATCAGAATACGCACAATATTATATACCATATACCAGTATGTTGTTTTTATTATAGCGCTTCCACCCTATACTGTCAAGGAAATTTGCTTCACTCATAACTTATCTATTAACGTTCATCTTGAAATAGAGCAGTACTTAAATACCTTTCTCCTGTATCTGGCGCAATTACTACTACTTTTTTACCCTTACCTATTTTTTTTGCTTGTTCTATAGCTGCATAAATAGCTGCACCACAAGATATTCCAAGTAGCAAACCTTCTTCTTTTGCCAATCGTCTTGTTGTTAATAATGCTTGTTCATCTGACACCTTAACTACTTCATCCACAATATCTTGGCAAAATACCTTTGGTATAAATCCTGCCCCAATTCCTTGAATTTTATGCACTCCGGGTAGTCCACCAGAAATAACCGCTGACCCTTTGGGCTCAACTGCAACCACTTTTACATTCGAAGTAGCCTTTTTTAACACTTTTCCAACACCTGTTAGTGTGCCGCCTGTTCCTACACCTGCTACAAAAACATCAATATCACTACCTACTTGTTTTATTATCTCTTGGACAGTTGTTTTCTCATGTGCATCAGGATTTGCATGGTTACAAAACTGTTGTGGCATAAAATATTCTTCATTTCCTACTACTAATTCTTCTGCCTTCTTAATAGCACCTTGCATGCCCTCTAGGCCTGGTGTAAGAATTAATTGTGCACCAAATGCCTTTAACAAGTTCCTTCTCTCCATACTCATGGTATCAGGCATGACTAAAATTACCTTGTATCCTTTTGAAACGCCCACCATAGCAAGACCTACACCAGTATTTCCACTAGTTGGCTCTACAATTGTACCTCCTGGCTTTAATATTCCTTGTTTTTCCGCTTCAACAATCATGTTATAAGCAATTCGGTCTTTCACACTTCCACCTGGATTAAAATATTCTAATTTAATAAGCACCTCTGCGCTATTTTTATCTACTAAACTATTTAGCCTCAACATAGGTGTCTCACCAATTAGTTCATATATATGATTTACAACTTTCATTTGCTCTATCTCCTTTATCTTTAACTTTTAAGTAATCTTTTTTTGTTGCCTATTCTGAATGTAATACCTACTACCTTCTTTATTTATTGTTACCCGATTATTCGTAATGCTTACCATCTTTTTTATAAATAATGCTGCTTTTTTGGTTTCAATCAGTATCGTAGCACGCACTAATTCATGATATTGTACTGTATCTACCTGATACCCCATGCTGATGATTTCATTCTCAACTTTTCCCCAAAGCGGATAGGACACCTCTAATTTAACAACATCACTTAGAACCATTGTAACGATATGAGCAGCATCTAAGCCTTGTTTGGCACTTTTAGCATATGCTCTAACGAGTCCACCCGTACCTAAAAGTGTCCCTCCAAAATAGCGTGTCACTACAACCACTAGGTCTTGCACCTGTTCTTTTTTAATTACCTCTAACACAGGAATACCCGCCGTACCAGAAGGCTCTCCATCATCATTGTATCTTTGAATGCGACTGTTTCCAATAATATACGCATATACATGATGTGTAGCATCTGGGTATTTATCTTTTATCTCATCAATGAATGCCAGTGCTTGTTGCGCACTTTGAGCAGGCTTAACATCTGCAATAAATCGTGATTTTTTTTCTTCTATATCAGCTTGTCCTGAATGTTCAACCGTTCGATACTGCTGCACCATTTGCTCTTTAGCCATCATCACCCTTTCACCTCTTTTCTTTTCTCAATCTTTCCCTGTCCAACCAACCGATATATTAACATACGAATATTTGGTTGCAAATAGAACTATCATTTTACAAAACATGCCTATCAAATTTTTTCAATGCATATTGCTATCGGTGGGCAATTAACCTGATTAATATATTGGTGCATCAGCACACTGTATTTTTTGCAATCTAACTGTTTAAGATACTTTAGCACTGCATCTTTTTCTTCAAAACCACTATCTGCCCCATAATATACTACCACAATCACTATTCCGTTTTTACAAATCAACGCTAAACTTTTTTCAATCGCTTGTATAGTGGTGCTAGGCCTCGTATGAATCGCATGGTCACCCCCTGGCAGATAACCTAAATTAAATACTACTAACTTGATATTTTGGTCAATATATTTATCCATATTTTGATGGCCATCACAAATAAAGGAGACCCGCTCTTGCATATTATTTTTCTCTATTTTTTTACGCGTGTTTTCTAGTGCTTGCGTTTGAATATCAAAACAATATACATGACCACTTTCTCCCACATGCTTAGCAATAAAAAGCGTATCATTACCATTGCCTGCTGTTGCATCGACAACAAAATCTCCTTCTTTTATTACTTTTTTTGCATACTGATGCGAGATGTCTACACCACTTTCTAAAATACGCATTTTTATCTTCCTTTCCGCTCCTTTTCGCTATCATTTATGTCGTCGGTAGTAAAACCATTATACACTTTCAGATTTAATTTGACAAACCCTCTCTGTTTTATGTATAATAGTATTCGCCAAATAAATTTCAAAAAATGGCAGAGTAGGTTTATGTGCGTTAAGTGCCAGATGGACGGGGAGTTGCCACTGGACGAAGAAGCTTAGTCTTCGCGGTGCATTTACCGCATCCCGCTGCCACAGAAGAAGGGAATGACTCTTTTTATGTGGTGTGTTGTGGATACTTTTATTGTTCAACACCAATTACGTAAAGAGAGGAGGTGCCCTTAAAATGAGAAAAGTGCAAATATTAGTTTTCGTTGCTGTTTTGGTTGCCAGCGAAATTGTGTTAACACGCTTTGCTTCTATTCAAACAGCTACTATTCGTATTGGGTTTGGTTTTATTCCACTTGCGCTGACGAGTATGTTATTTGGGCCTATTGTCGGCGGTATCATGGGTGCGACATCGGATGTGCTTGGAATGCTCATTTTTCCCAAGTTTGCTTATTTCCCAGGATTTACACTCAGTGCTTTTGTAGGGGGTTTTATTTATGGTTTGGTATTATATAATAAGCCTAAATCACTCTTACGTGTTGCATTAGCCGTATTACTTGTTACGCTCATTAAGGACTTAGGCTTAAATACTTTATGGCTTCATATGATGTATGATAGAGCTTTTATTGTTTTACTGTTCGGACGTATCATTACAAACGCCATTATGTTTTTTGTACAAATTACTTTAATACCTATTGTATGGAAACGTATTGGTTTGGTCATTCAGCGTCATTACTCTAGAGAAATACTACAATAAGGCAGCATCAAAAAAAGGGAGTGGAAGTTTTCAAAACCTTTCACTCCCACTCATTATTTCACATCATTTTATCTTTTTATCAATATCTAACATATATTTAATTCTTACCATTTTCTCATTACTCACCACTTGCTACACTACTTAGTATTTCATAACTTCTTTTGATGAAGTTCGTCATGCTTTTTGCATCAAGCTGTTTGTGGCCAATCATTGCAAGGTCATACACATGCTGACAAATCATATTTACTTGCTGCTTTTTACTATCCACATCTTTTAAAGTCATAATGCTGTTAATTAGCTTGTTATTCTTGTTAATCACCAATGTCTCTTCTTGTGGCATAATGCCTGGCATACCCATACCACCAAACATTTTACTCATTTCTTGCATTCTTCTTGACTGCTCTGAAAGGAGTATCATTGCAGGCACTTGTTGTGATTTTAAATTTTCTACCTGTATTTTAAGCTGATCACTGCCAAGCACTTCTTTAAAGAGTTTTTCAAGCTCTTCTTGCATTTTCTTGTTGTCCTCTTCACTGCCTTCATCTTGTGCATTTTTCAAACTATCTGTAATATCTGAGTCAATGCGATTAAAGCTTACATTTTCAGTTTTCATCTCCAATAACTGCACAAAATGATTATCAATGGTGGACGGTAGCAAAATTGCATCCATCTCTTGCTCTTTAAACATATTAATATATTGTGACTGTTGCTGCTCATCTGTCACGTAGAACACTTTGTTCTCGTGTTTTTCTTTATTCTTTTCAAGGTAATCATTTAATGTTACATATTCATCTTGAATATTTTTGAATATAATAATATCTTTTACCTTATCGTAAAATTTTTCATTGCGCATGCATCCGTATTTGATAAATGGATGAATGTCCTGCCAATATTTATTGTAATCTTCTCTTTGGTTCTTAAACAAGTTATTTAACTTATCCGCCACTTTTTTGGTAATATGATTGGACACTTTTTGTACATATCCATCATTTTGCAAAAAGCTACGCGACACATTAAGTGGCAAATCAGGACAATCAATGGTACCTTTTAGAAGCATTAAAAACTCCGGTATAACTTCTTTAATGTTATCCGCTACAAATACCTGATTGTTAAATAATTTAATTTGCCCTTCTGTGCTTTCAAAATCATGTTTTAATTTCGGGAAATACAAAATCCCTTTTAACTTAAATGGGAAATCCACATTTAGATGAATCCAAAATAGCGGATCATTAAAATCATGGAAAACCTTTTTATAAAATTCTTTATATTCTTCTTCCTTACACTCTGATGGTTTTTTAAGCCATAAGGGGTTGGTATCATTAATAGGTGTAGGTGCTTTTGTTTCTTGCTCTTCCCCTTTTTCCTCTTTGTCTTCTTCTGGATTTGCATTTTCTAAATAAATAGGTACTGGCAAAAAGGAGCAATACTTATTCACAATCTCTCCTACCTTAAATTCTCCCGAAAAATCTTCATTGTCCTTATCTAGATAAAGCGTAATGGTTGTACCTCTTTCCGCGCGTGAAGAGGTGTCAATCTGATATTCCATACCACCGTCACTAATCCATTTTACCGCTTGTGCACCTTCTTGATAAGAAAGCGTATCAATCTCTACTTTTTCTGATACCATAAAAGCAGAATAAAAGCCCAGCCCAAAATGACCAATGATGTCATTTCCTTCTTCCTTTTGGTCTTTAAACTTTTCAGCAAATTCCTCTGCACTTGAAAAAGCCACTTGGTTGATGTATTTTTTTACTTCTTCTGCGGTCATCCCAATCCCATTATCAATAAACTGAAGCGTTTTGTCTTTATCATTTACAATTACTTGGATATAATAGGCTTCATTTTCTTCAACCTTTGCCTCACCCATTGATGCTAAACGCTTTAGTTTACTAACGGCATCACATCCGTTAGATACTAGCTCTCTGATGAAAATATCTCTATCAGAGTATAACCATTTTTTTATAATTGGAAAAATGTTCTCGGTATGCACCGCAATATTACCATTTTCTCGCATACTAATTCCCTCCTGCTTATGTTAAAATCTATGTTTCTTATTTTACACTTACTAGATATTACTTGTCAAGAGGAAATTAGCACTCATTTCATATGAGTGCTAATAAATGCAACATAAGATGTTTTAACTTACTTCCCACTATCTCTATCTATGATATTCATAA
>SKGK01000130.1 GCA_007117465.1 Clostridia bacterium
AAATTTATAATAAATTTGCTTTAGCATATTGTATACAATAATCAAATCATATATAATAGAAGGTGGATTTATTCATTATTTTAAATATTATAAAATTAAAGATGTTTTTTGTAATTTTAAAATAGTGAGTAAATGCTAATAAATCATAACTGATATAGGGAGTGTTTTTTGATGAGCGATTTTATGCAGAAGATTAAACAACAAGCAATAGGAGACAAGAAAAAAATTGTACTACCAGAGGCAACGGACATTAGAACAATTGAAGCAGCTTCTAAAATTTTAAAAGAAGGTATTGCAGATGTTGTACTTTTAGGAGATGAAAATGAAATAAACCAAATGGCAGGATCATTTGATATTTCAGGTGCTAAAATTATTAATCCAGAAAAAGCACCAGAATATGAAGCGTTTGCCAATGCATTTTATGAAATGCGAAAAGCAAAAGGCCTTGCGATTGAGAAAGCAAGAGAAACGATGAAAAATCCACTATATTTTGGTGTAATGATGGTAAAACAAGATATTGCAGATGGTATGGTAGCAGGAGCGGCAAATTCTACAGCAAATGTATTAAGGCCTTCTTTGCAAATATTAAAGACAGCGCCAGGCACTAAGCTTGTTTCTAGTTTCTTTGTAATGGCAGTTCCTAATTGCGAATATGGTGAGAATGGCACGTTTGTTTATGCGGATTGTGGTTTGAATGAAAACCCAGATGCAGAAGGCGTATCAGAAATTGCCATTGCTTCTGCCAAATCTTTTGAACAGTTAGTAAAGGCAGAACCTAAAGTAGCCATGCTATCTTATTCTACATATGGTAGCGCATGTAGTCCACTTGTTGATAAAATGCAAGAAGCAACAAAATTGGCGAAAGAAAAAAGACCGGATTTAAAATTAGATGGAGAATTTCAGGTAGATGCTGCGATTGTTCCAGCAATAGGACAATCTAAAGCACCTAGTAGCCCACTTGCGGGCATGGCAAATGTATTGGTGTTTCCAGATTTAAATGCCGGTAATATTGCCTATAAGCTCACCGAGCGTTTGGCGAAAGCAAAAGCTTATGGACCTATTACACAAGGTATCGCAAAGCCAGTAAATGATTTATCTAGAGGATGTAGTGCAGAAGATATCGTCGGTGTTGTAGCAATTACCTGTGTACAAGCACAAATTTAATAAAAGGAGAAGTGTTGAAATGAAAATTTTAGTAATTAATGCTGGTAGTTCATCTTTGAAATATCAGTTAATGGATATGCAACAAGAAAAAGTATTGGCAAAAGGAATATGTGAGCGCATAGGGATTGCGGGCTCAAGATTAAAACAAGAATCAGATAGAAGTGAATACATCGTAGAAAAACCAATGGAAACACATGCAGATGCTATTTTAATGGTAACTGATGCACTGCTCGATAAAGAAAATGGTGTGATTGCGTCCATGAGCGAAATTGCTGCTGTTGGACATAGAGTTGTACACGGCGGAGAGTTTTTTAAATCCTCTGTTATTATTGATGATAAAGTAAAAGAGGCTATTGATGTTTGTAGTGGATTAGCGCCGCTACACAATCCACCGAATTTAATTGGTATTAAAGCGTGTGAAAAGGCGATGCCTAATGTACCTATGGTAGCTGTGTTTGACACTGCTTTTCATCAAACAATGCCAGCAGAAGCATACTTATATGCTCTGCCTTATGAAGTGTATGAAAAACATAAAATTAGAAAATATGGTTTCCACGGAACGTCACATAAATATGTGGCACAAAGAGCGTCACAAATGCTAGACAGGCCTATTGAGTCATTGAATTTAATAACATGTCACTTAGGAAATGGTTCTAGTGTAACGGCTATTAAAGGCGGGAAGTCGGTTGATACAAGTATGGGATTCACACCGCTTGCAGGGGTTGTAATGGGAACGCGCTCTGGCATGATTGATCCTGCAATTGTACCATATTTAATGGAAAACGAAGATATGTCGTTGCAAGACATCAACAATTTATTAAATAAACAATCGGGTGTGCTTGGTATATCAGGTGTAAGTAGTGATTTTAGAGACATTGATGGGGCTGCAGAAGAAGGCAATGAAAGAGCTCAATTAGCATTAGAAGTGTTTGCCTATAGTATTCGCAAGTATATCGGACAGTATACAGCGATTATGGGTGGTGTAGATGCTATTATATTTACAGCAGGTATTGGTGAAAATAACTTTAAAATGAGAATGAGCATATTAAAAGGGTTAGATGGTGTAGGCATAACAATAGATGAGGAAAAGAATAATGTGCGTGGACAAGAAATTGATGTAAGTGCAGTAGATGCGAAAGTAAAAACGCTTGTTATTCCGACAAATGAAGAGTTGATGATTGCATTAGATACACAAAAATTAGTTAGCAAATAATTGGTAATCAAGATAATTAATAAGATGGGAATGAATATTTTCATTCCCATTTTTAAATATTAGCAAAAAAAAATGAGGGGGTACATAAAAGAGATTAGAATAATATTCTTCAAATAAATTTTATGCGCCCAAAATGAGGTTATTTATTGACATATGTCATTGAAATTAGTATAATATCATTTGTTGACTAATTCGAGCTGATGATGTGTTTCTAGATTTATCAAAGGCATTAAAATCAGAA
>SKGK01000078.1 GCA_007117465.1 Clostridia bacterium
GAGAAGATAAATCTTTTAATAAACCAGGACAAATTTTAAGAGCAATGCCTCCTGGCGTAGCAGAGCCTTTTTTGCCTAATAATTTACTTGCTTTAATCGCCGCTTTTGCAGCCCATATTGCCAGTAATTTTCGTATATAAAACATGCGTCATCACCTTTTCTAAGTATTTTTATTAACAATTTTTATAACGAGATAAAAGATGTCTTCCTCTTTGTTATAAAATTATTGCCGATATTGTGTGTTTCAATAAGCAAAAACAAGGTTATATATAAATTACCAAAACAATTTTTGAAAAATTTTTTTAAAAATGTATAATGATTTTGGTAAATGGTTATAATCATTAATGACCTCACAAAATACATTGAGACCCCCTTTACTTAAGGCGATAGGACTTGTCCTATCGTCTTTTTTTATTTCTATACCATTGTACAACAAATTTATCTTTTTGTACATGAAGATTTTAGATGAATATTTAAAAGCTATGTGTGGAGCCAATGTATTTGGTAATGCATATAGTAAATAGTAGACAGTCGGAAAGTTAGTCAGGGAAGAATAATGATTAAAGGGAGGTAAGATGTATGGATTTATCACATAAAATAAGACAATATGTAAATATGCAGGCATTAGACAAGGAATTAGATGAGATAGAGCAATATTTAGAAGGGAAAACAAAACAGATAAAAAACATGAACATTAGAAATAACATAAGTTGCAAGTGGGATGCAACATGGTTCAAAAGAACAATCAGTAAAAAAATACAACTAACAATGAGAAAAATACATAAATAAATGTTTTAACAACAGTAGGCAGGGTAAATAATAAATATTAATTAAAATACGATTATTCTTTAATGAAAGGAAGGAACAGAGGACATGAAAAAACTATGGAAATGCAGTGTATGTGGATTTATATGGGAGGGCGAACAGGCGCCTGAGGCCTGTCCGAAATGTGGAGCGCCAGCAGAGAAATTTACTTTATTAGACGAAGAGCAAGCAGCGAAAGTATATAATTCTGATAGAACGAATGATATTCATATGGAGTTGATTGAGTTATCTGCTAAAATGGTTAAGGTATGTGAAGAAGGAATCGCAATTAATTTAGACCCTATGTGCGTAAAAGCATTTGAGGCTGCAAAGAATGAACTTTGGATTATTAAACAAAGAAGCAAAGCAGAATTAGAAGGGCATATGAATAAAGGGAAATGGTAGTTATAGGGTTTTAATAATAAAGTCAAGATAAAGAAAGCTTTCTTTATCTTGACTTTATTATTATCTAAAAATCAATATAAGATATAATCCATATAATACTACCAACACCAATGCATGTAATCTATAAATTTTCCATGTAAAGATAGTGGGCACAAGGAGTACCAGCATCAATAAAAAAGCAAAGGGAATATGAAGATGGAGTGCTTGGGCGGAGATGGTTAATGGGTTAAAGGTAGACGATACCCCTAAAACCATTGTTATATTCAAGATATTAGCCCCTAGTATATTGCCAATAGATAAATTATGATGTCCTTTTACTAAGGCAGTGACGGAGGTAACAAGTTCAGGTAGAGATGTTCCTAGTGCAATTACTGTTAGACTGATGATAATGTGAGGGACATTAAAGATAGAGGCAATGATAATGCCATTATTAACAAGTAAATTTGCTCCCCCCACAATTAAAATACTACCAACAATGAATCTGCAAAGGTTACCCCCGAGCTCTTTACTGGTAATGGCAGAAAAATTGCCTTTTGTGGAACGTTTGCGAGAAGGTCTTTTAATATTGACTTCTAAGTAGTTAATAAAAATATAGAAAGCCAAACAAAATAATAAAATAAATGATTCGATTTTTCCAATTTTCCCGTTTAGTGCCATGATATAAAAGATAATCATATAGATAATAAGTGTTACTGCTTTTACGTTGTATATTCTAGAATTAATCCTAGCGGGCGAAATAAGATTACACACACCTAATATAAGTGCAGTGTTGCATATAATCGAACCAAGGGCATTACCAATTGCCATTTCTGTATGACCTTGAAAAGAGGCAGTTGAAGAAACGACTAGCTCTGGCAAGGTTGTCCCTAAGCTTACAATAGTCGCGCCAATTAACACATCAGGCATACCTGTAATGCGAGCAATCCAGGAAGCGGCATCAATAAACCAATCGCCCCCTTTAATAATAAAAACAAGTCCGATAACAAACAAAACAAATGGTAGTACCTCCAAAAAAATCACCCTTTATCGTATGATGCTTAATATTTTGTTAAATAATACTATAGATATGTGTTAGAAATTAAAAATAGAATAGGTTTGTATTAATTTAACGTGGAGAAGCTTGTGACCTACTCCCACCACTTAAGAAGTTGGGGCTTCTCGTTCGAGTGATCTTATGACCACAGCATTCACGAGCTATCTCCGTGGGCCCCACGGTTCACGTGTTAGCAAAAAGCTAACTCTATACCTTGAATATTTTACGTAGAGAAGGTGTGTACCATCGCTTGGTTATCGCATTCAGAATACAACAGTTTCTCTCTACAACCTCATATATTCAGTTTTCGATGTGCAATATTGCTAACAAGATAATTATACC
>SKGK01000131.1 GCA_007117465.1 Clostridia bacterium
ACCAAATTGTTGCTGCTGTCTTAAGCAGCGAAATTTATTATATCAAATTCATTTGTGTTTGTCAAGAACTTTTCAAAACATTTTTTCCTTGACCACGTCGCCTCTCTCAAAAGCGACTTTGAATATAATACCACGTGTTAAACTGAATGTCAATACTTTTTAAAACATATTTTTTTCTATTTTGAACTACCGTAACTACCTGTCAATTTCACGGATTAACATTCCACCAATGCATATACCCCTGAGTAGTTAAGAACTACCTAAAATATGCATGCACTTGCTTTGCTACTTCTTTATTCATACCTTTAACTTGGGCTATTTCAGCAATGGATGCTGACTTGATATTGTCGATGGTTTTAAAATGCAGCAATAGATTTTTCCTACGCATTTCACCAATTCCTTTAATACTTTCAAGCTCAGAGGCTATATTTCTTTTTTCTCTTAATTGTCTATGATAAGTAATCGCTACCCTATGCACTTCCTCTTGTATTTTTGCTATAAGACGAAAAGCGCTGCTGTGTATATCTAATACATATTCTTTTTGTTCACAAGTAAGTGCCCTTGTTCTATGTTTTTCGCCTTTCACCATACCGAATACAGCAATATCAACACCAAGTTCAGCTAATATACTCTTTGCTGCCGTTACATGTCCTTTTCCACCATCTATTAAAAGTAATTGTGGCATATTTATAAATTTCGCTTGTGTCACTTGGATATTTCCACAATCAATTCTCTGCTTTTCTTTTTGTGCCCTTTCAAAACGTCTAAATAGTACTTCTTTGATGCTTTCATAATCATTAGGACCTTTGATGGACTTTATTCTAAATTTTCGGTATTGATGATTTGCTGCTTGTCCATCTTCAAATACAACCATTGCTCCTACACTATCAAATCCTCCTGTATTAGAAATATCATATGCTTCTATTCTTATAGGCAGTTCACTAAGGGCTAAACATGATTTTAACTCTTCTAACGCACTTTGTACAAATAGCGCTTTTTGTTTTTCTTGTAACTGTTGCTGTTGTAGTGTTTCAAATGCATTTTTTGCTACCATTTGCATTAATTTATACTTTTCACCCTTTTGAGGCACCTTAATATATACCTGCGCTCCTTTTTTATCGCTAAGCCACTCTTGTATAATGCTTTTCTCTTCTACTTGCTGCTCAACAACAATTTCTTTTGGAATATAGGGCGCACGATTATAAAACTGTTTTATAATCGTGGCAATCATTTCTTTCGCCTCTAGTCCTGCTACATTATTAATCATAAAGTGTTCTCTACCAAGTAGCTTTCCGCTTCTTACAAAAAATATTTGTACACATGCTCCTTCTTTATTTTGGGCAAATCCAATAATATCTTGGTCTATTAACGTAGAAGATATAATCTTTTGCTTCTCTGAAACTTTTTTAATACTCTGAATTTTATTTCTCAAGTCAGCAGCTCGTTCAAAGTCTATTCGCTCAGATGCAGCATACATATCTCTTGTTAAAGATTCAATGACTTCTTGTTGCTTGCCACCTAAAAAAGAGCAAATATCTTTAAATATACGTTTATAAGCCTGCTCAGTTATCTTGCCACTACACGGCGCTAAGCACTGATTAATATGATAATTAAGACAAGGTCTTTTTTTTCCTATGTCTCTTGGCAACACTTTATTACAGCTACGGATAGAAAAAATTTTTTTAACTGTGTCAATCGTCTCTTTAACAATAAATGAACTCGTATAAGGGCCAAAGTATCTCGCACCATCTTTTTCTATCTTCCTAGTAACGAAAATTCTAGGATACTTCTCATTCATGGTTACTTTAATGTAAGGATAATGTTTATCGTCTTTTAAAAGCACATTATATCTCGGTTTATGTTTTTTTATAAGATTACACTCTAGCACAAGTGCTTCTAATTCAGAATCTGTTACAATATATTCAAATTTATCAATATTACTTACCATGGTTTGTACTTTTACAGACTGATTTTTAGATGCTTGAAAATACTGCCGCACTCTATTTTTTAACACCTTTGCTTTTCCGACATAAATAATATGGTCTTCCTTATCTTTCATTAGATATACGCCTGGTTTTTCTGGTAGCATTTTTAAATGTTGCTGAATATCAAACATCTCTTTCACATCCTCTCTTGCCTTTATTATGGAATAAATCCATACTAAAAGCAAGTACTAAATGTTTACAACAAAAAAGGCGCATTCGCGCTTCGCTATGGGGACTTAGTCCCCCTTCGACGCCTGCTATCGCAGGCTGAGCACCCCCCTGAAACAAGCGGGGAATTCTTCCGCTGCACCCTTATTTTTTATTGCCTTTGTTTTCCATAGCCCTGTATATCTTATTATAAGTGCCTTTTAGAACTTAAATTAACAGAAAAATTTTATACTTTCTTAGGCAACAAAAAAAGCTTTGTATATTCAAAGCTTTTTTTGGATTATTGTTGTTCGGAAAAATTAGATTTAATTAAGTTAGCAAGTGATTTCAAAGCATTTTCTTCATCTACACCGTCTACAATAATATTAACTTTAGTACCTCTAGATATCCCTAGAGAAAGAACTCCTAATAAACTTTTAGCATTTACTTTGCGCTGGTCCTTTTCAACCCATATACTTGACTTAAATTCATTTGCTTTTTGAATAAAAAACGTAGCCGGCCTAGCATGAAGCCCTACTTGATTTTGAATCACAACTTCTTTTGATATCATCCCACCGCTCCCTTTCTATGTTTACACACACCTATTAATCTTTTTTGTAATAACGATAAAAAGGTTTCGCCCTATAATGGCATTTACCCTAAAAAACGCATACCTTTGTAAAGACAATATTTCAAAAACAAATACGTATGTACTTTATACAAAACGTATTCTGTAAAAACTATATACTTTAGAATACTAAATATTATGGATTAAGTCAACTATTATTTTGATTTTATTACACAAATATATTGATTTTTGTTCATACCCCACTTATTTTTCAGTTTTTTTACGTGTAAAATGTCGCAACAAATCATGTTGCATTTTGGGTCTTTGTACATTGGCAACGCTCTCATCCCGAGGCACAATTAATATTCTGAGGTTATCTACTCCATTAGGAAATCGTTTGTATTCAAATGTCAGATGATATTTATCTTCCCTTAGTACATCGACCCATATAAAAGTTGGATAATCTCTTAAAAGATTTTTAATCCCATGCCTTGTCATAACTTGCTTGTTGTTAATGCGCAAAATGATATCTCCTGGTTTAATACCCATTTCAAATGCAGGACCCTCTTCTATTATATCAAGTACTCTAACACCATGCGACGGAACCGAAAAATAAGCTTTGCCATGCTTTTCTTTTTTAGCCCAACAGAAAGTCAATACACCATGTCCTACAATTGCAAAAAATACTGCTGCATACTTAAAGGTCTCTACATTGGCCGATAGAAAAGCTAAGCTTAGCAGTACAACGCTATATACTGCAATAAAAAAAGCTGATTTACGCGTTTTGCCTCGTGGCGAGTCTGTAATCACCATTTCTGAATATCCTAAAATAGCTGGGATAGGTAATATCTTATATAATGCATCCTGATGAAATAACTGCTCCTGTAGTGGCATCAAAGGCCACCAAGAAGTTTCCATGATCTGCTGTGTATTCACTGGAAATTGACTACCTGAAACCATGCTTACTATCAAAAGTACAAGTGGTATAGGCCATTGTTTATTCATCACAAATCCGCCTACTACTTTTCCTCTATGCTCCACAAACATTGGAATAGCACTGCGATGTCCATCTCCCCATATTAACCCCGCTTCTACTAAATGCAGCAATGCAACAAAGGCTAATACGCCACTTATATCCATGTTAGGCCATCCAAACAATAAACTACACAATCCTAAAATCCCAGCCCCATATGCAAAACATAAATACCGCATATTGAGTAACGAAATGACTAAAAGTATTAACCACAAGGATATAAAAAATTGAGGTTCCATGTGAATGTTAATACCCAGCCAATGTATCAGTAAACTTACAATTAATCCCGCCAATATCCCATGCATGGTCGACTCAAAAACCAACGTATTTATTTTACTGCGGGCATCTCCTAACATATTCTCTTCAAGATACACATTTTTCCTATACATCATAAGAACAATAAATATCATGCCGATATAAAAAGGATGAAACATGCCTAAAACGAAATTTATTGAAACCACTATTGAAAATTCTATTAAAAACTGTATCATTGCTAGCCATCCACTCAATACCTTCAACTCCCATCAATGCTATCTGCTCATTTTACCATCTATTTACCACAGTTTCAATAGGAATTTTAAACGAAAGTGAATAGCTATCCTTTTTTTATCAAAAGAGTACATCGGGATGGCTTTTTAAATTAATATTCCTTTAGCATTTGATTTAGTTTTCTAAGCGCTTGCCCACGATGACTAATACTATTTTTTATATGGTTGTCCATCTCTGCCATCGTCATATGGTACTTGGGCACATAAAATAGGGGGTCATACCCAAAACCATTTTTACCTTTAGGTTCAAATCCTACTATCCCTTCGCATTTGCCTTCTACAATTTTTGTTTCACCGTTAGGGAAAGTAACTGCAATCACACATACAAACCTTGCTGTTCGCCTTTCTAACGGCACATCTTGCAGGGCGTGTAGGAGCTTTTGATTTCGTTGCTCATCGGTTGCCCCTACGCCAGCATATCTTGCAGAATATACACCTGGGGCGCCATTTAAATAATCTACTTCTAATCCTGAATCATCTGCTAATGTCGTACATTTGCAAATTTTCATGATTTGCTGCGCTTTTTTTACTGCATTTTGTTCAAATGTCACCCCATCTTCCTCTACATCTATCTCTATCCCTGCTTGCGCTTGTGATACAATATGTAAATCTAATGCTTTTAAAATAGTCCTTATCTCTACTATTTTTCCTTCATTTTTGCTTGCAACCACCATCCTCATTCGTTTTCACTCCTTTTATCTTTTTGCAATATGTTTTTTATTTTCCATACAAAACATCTTTAAGTGCCATCTTTTGTAGCACGATTAGCTCTTGAATTCCTTTTTCGCCTAATGCTAATAATTTTTCTAATTCTGTTTTTGAAAACGGTGATTGTTCTCCTGTTCCTTGCACTTCTATAAACTGCCCTTTATCATTCATAACAACGTTCATATCGACTTTTGCATGACTATCTTCTTCATAGCATAAATCTAGCAGTTCACTCCCATTTACTACGCCTACACTCACTGCAGCAACAAATGCTTTGATAGGAATCGCTTTAATAAGTCTCTTTTCTTTTAACTTTGCACAAGCATCCATTAGTGCAACAAATCCTCCTGTAATTGATGCTGTTCTTGTACCCCCATCTGCTTGGATTACATCACAATCAATTATAATGGTTCGCTCGCCAAGTAAAGATAGGTCAACAATAGAACGAAATGCTCTCCCTATTAATCTTTGTATCTCTGACGTACGACCATTTATCTTTAGTCGCTGAATATCTCGCGAATTTCTTACTTGTGTTGCACGTGGCAGCATTGAATACTCAGCAGTAACCCATCCTTGATTACTTCCCTTTTTAAAAGGGGGTACCTTCTCTTCTACTGTAGCTGTACATAATACTTTTGTATCTCCTGCTTCTATCAAAACAGCCCCTTCGGCATGTTTTGTAAAATTTCTAGTGATTTTTATATCTCGTAGCTCATCTTGTTTCCTTCCACCTATTCTCATCATATCTATTCATCCTTTCTTTTGTTAAAATTATTGCTAAAATTGATTAACGTATTTAGGAACTTCCAGTACTTGCTGCCCTGCATATTTACTGGGAATCTCTAGCGCTTTTCCATTAGCGGTGACTTTTACATTTTTTATTCTGTCAAATTGCCTAAAACATAATGCAATTTGGTCTAACATTTTTTCTAAATTAGAATCTGCTTGTGTAGCTGCTAAAATTTTATCATCAAAATCTAAAATAGCTGTCTGCCCTTCCACCTTTATCTCTTTTAACACTGTATTAACAGGAATATATGTTTTTAGTCCTTGTTCACTAGGTGGCGCTTTTAAAAGTGCTTTGATTGTTTCGGTATAGCGCTCTACATCCTCTGAAGCATTTGGTATAATTGTGCTTACAGGTACATAATAGAAATAACCCTTATCAACAACTTTCGTATAATACACTTTTACATGTTCTACCTCATCATCACTGGGCAAATCACTATTTTCCAACAAAGTATTAATTCCCTCTCTTTTAAGTGGTACATCGCTCGGGTAGCCAAACCGCATATTTTCATATTTTTGACCGTCGATTACAATTTGCACCATATCAATGGTATGAAATTCTGTAAGCGTATATACAATAGCGTGTAAAATGTTTTGTTCTTGCCTTTTATCAGTATATCCAAGCGCAATATATTTATTAAAATCAACCACTGCCAACCCATTATTAATACTCATACCATTAATCTGAACATTTGCAGGAAGTACGGGATAAAGTCCTACTCTCCCTACATCTTCTCTGATTACTGACATATCTACTAATGCATGAACGGATGCCCTGCCAATCCCTTCTATTCGGTCCGTCTTACGCGTAATGGGTATTAACAAACCTTCTTTATCTTGATAATAAAAGGTTGTATCTCTCATATCATCTTGTGCTTGGTGCTGGATATTCGGATGCGTAGTTCTCTGCTCCTCCGTATTTAACGGGTCTTTGTCTGTATCTTCTCCTTGCTCTACATCATTTTGCATAGGCGGATACTCATGATGCTTAGGTTCCGGTACAGTTTCTTCAAAACTACATCCACCTGTTATCAGTATAATTCCTACTATTAACGCTATAATACTTCGTTTCTTCACACTAATCCCTCCACTTCATAGCTATTAGTATATTGTATTAAATGAAGTGGACATGTATGAAAAAATTCCAAAAATTATTTTGTAAAGTATTCATACTATATTACCATACAGATAACGCACTGTAAAGTTTCAAATAAATTTTGGTGCATTTTCTTAATTTGATCATTTAGATATTTACTAATGACTTTAAATCTGTTAAAATGTTGCATAGAGTTTGTGAAAAATATGTATATGCATGCATCTATGCTTTACTTACTACATATAATTTATAATTTACAATGATATATTATGGAGGTTTTGAATATGAAAATTGCAAAATTTGGCGGTTCTTCGGTTGCAACTGCCAGTCAGATTAAAAAAGTGTGTGATATCATTATCTCTGATCCCGAGCGACGGTTGGTAGTTGTTTCTGCGCCAGGCAAAAGCTGTGATGAAGATACTAAAGTAACCGACCTTTTAATTGCTTGTGCAAACGCATACTTAGCAAATGAAAATGTGGAGAGAGAGATAAATGCCGTTTTTACGCGATATCAAGAAATTGCACATGGCCTTAATTTATCCAATGGCATCATCAATGAAATTGCTAAAGATTTACATATGCGACTGCAGTCAAATGCTGATAATCCCGGAAGACTTGTTGATGCTTTAAAAGCTTCAGGAGAAGATAACTGCGCAAAACTAATCGCTGCTTATCTACGAAGTATTGATGTAGATGCTACATACATCGATCCTAAAGAAGCAGGCATGCTACTAAGTGATGAGTATGGCAATGCAAGGTTATTACCCGAATCATACACTAAACTCAAAAAGCTCAAAGACAAATCAGGTATCATGATTTTTCCAGGATTCTTTGGATATACGCCTGATGGTACCTTAGTTACATTTTCACGTGGAGGTTCTGATATTACAGGCTCTATCCTAGCTGCTGCTGTAGATGCATCGTTATATGAGAATTTTACCGATGTGGATTCTGTTTTTGTTGCTAACCCTAAAGTTGTCTCTAATCCTAAAGCGATTCCCAACGTCACATATAGAGAAATGCGCGAATTGGCTTATGCAGGATTTACTGTACTTCATGAAGAAACATTAGTACCTGTTTACAAAGCAGGTATTCCTGTATGTATTAAAAATACGAACAACCCTTCTGCGCCAGGTACGTTGATTACCAAGCAACATAAAGCAGTCAATAGCCCTGTAACAGGTATCGCATGCGATAGTGGTTTTTGCAGTATCAATGTGCGTAAATTTTTGATGAATCGCGAAATTGGATTTGGTAGAAAAATTCTACAGATTTTAGAGGATGAAGGCATATCTTACGAGCATAGTCCTTCTGGTATTGATGACATGTCCATCGTATTAAAACAAAAACAACTGCGCGCAGGTACTGAAGAACGTATTTTAAAGCGTATTCAGGATGAATTAGACGTAGATGATGTATATATTGAATATGACTTAGCACTTATTATTATTGTGGGAGAAGGCATGTTCCACAGAGTCGGTGTTGCAGCCACTGCAACAAGTGCTATTGCTAACGCAGGCATTAGCCTTGAAATGATTAATCAAGGTTCTTCAGAAATTAGCATGATGTTTGCGGTAAAAGCAGATAACTCAGATGATTCGGTAAGAGCTATATATCAGGCGTTTTTTGAAAAACATTAATATACAAAAAGTAGGTATGCTTTCGATACCTACTTTTTGTATATGTTATACATAGGCGTCAGCTTAAAATATATATTTCCATATTCCGCTACATAATCATAGGGTACGTCCCTAAGATTACTTCGCTACTTTATTAATCATTCCATATTATGGCTTAAACTGACGTATCTGATATGTTATATGTTATATTTTTACGTTTTGCGGTTTGCCATCCATCCATGCGGCGATATTATCAAACGTTATTTGCGCTCTTCTTTGGATAGATTCTTTGGTTGCAAATGCTACATGCGGTGTTACCACTGCATTTTTAGCATGCAATAGCGGATGATCGGTTGCGATTGGTGGCTCTATTTCATACACATCAATGCCCGCTCCTGCAAGTTTATCAGTGTTTAGCGCTTCTGCAACAGCCTCACTATCTACTACAGGTCCACGTGCACAATTGATAAGCAGTGCTGATGGTTTCATCATTGCTAATTTTTCTTTATTGATTAATAATTTTGTTTCATCCGTCAGTGGCGTATGTAAGGTTATAATATCACTTTCCGAAAGTAATTGGTCTAAGCTTGTGTATGAAATGCCTACGTTTTTAGCTTCATCACTTTGGTATTTATCATATCCTAACAGTTTACATCCAAATACTTTTGCGATTTCTCCTACTCTTCTACCAATCGCACCTGTACCAATAATGCCTACTGTCTTTCCTAAAAGTTCGTTACCTACCAATCCATCCTTGGTCTTTCCTTCTCTTGTCACCGCATCACAAGGAACAATATTTCTTAATTTAGAAAGAATTAATCCAAACGTAAGCTCTGCTACTGCATCGGTACAATATCCTTGTGCATTACATACAACGATTCCTCTTTCTTTACAAAGTCCAGCATCTACATGATCTACACCTGTAAATGCAACTGAAATCATTTTAAGATTTTCTGCTGCATTAATCACATCATTATCAAGCGGCGTATTTGCAATAATAAATACATCTGCCCCTTTCGCTTTAGCCATCATTTCATTATTATCTTCTATTTTACTATAGCAAGGTACAAATGAATGCCCTTGTTTCTCAAATGATTTGGCTAACGCTTGAATTTTTTCTTCACTTACACCTAATGGTTCTAACATTACAATATGCATTTAAAACACCCTTTCTTTCACTATGTGAAATTTAATTCTAATATATACCTATTTTACCATAAGGTTTTGTGAAAGTCAATTTTATTTGTTAAACTTCTTCAATTCGGAATTTGAAAAAGGTTACTTCTAAAACATAACAACAAATAAACGCTGTCAAACAGCCTCAAACGCTTAAAAAACTAGTGATTGAGGCTGTTTTTTTGTTGACTTAACAATC
>SKGK01000026.1 GCA_007117465.1 Clostridia bacterium
CTATCCATGTATATTCACCGCCTTTGTGATGTTTTTTGACTTTCTATATGTTGTTTAATTACACGAAAATACAATGTTGGTATTCGATTTATATTTTATAATTGTATTATACATCATGTTTACATAGAGAACAAGTGTTTTTTGAATTTTTTATATAAATCTATCCAAAATCATTCAAAAAGCAGGCTTATATCCCCATAGCTGAAGCTAGGGGCTTTACGCCCATATTGGTAATGATAAGGTAACAGTAAAGCATATTAAAAAACAATGATATGTATGGATATTTTAAAATTTTCTTGTCAAAACAATTGAATGTTTTTGTCTATTAATGTTATAATTTAAAAAAAGACAAAAAAGAGGGGATAAAATGCAGTTGCATGCAAAATTGACAAAACCGATTGTTGAGACAAAATATTTGACTGCGGAAAATTGCTGGCGATATCGTCCGATATTGCGCTATTTTTATGAGCAGTATGAGAAGATAAAATATTGGATGTATAAAGAAGAAGTGTATGAACAATTAAAAAAACACGAACTATTTAAAGCGTACACACTAGAGCAGTGCAAACAAGACCTTGATGTATTAGTTGAGTGGGGCAACCTTATTCCTGTACAGGACACATCAAAGGCAGCAACTGTAGAAGAATTTAAAAACAAACAATTTCGTTACCAGCTCTCAGAGTATACGGTCGAAATTGAAAGGATGACACTCAAGCTTGAAAACATATTAGTAGAAGGGGCATCGCTTGAGCCTACATTATTTGAACGTATCAAAGAAGAAGTGCTAAAATTTCCTGATGTGCTGACAAAAGATAACAAAACGGTAGGCACATGGTGGCGAGATTTGAACAGCGATTTTAAAAGGCTCAATCAAAATTATCAAGATTATATCCGAAGCTTTTACAGCTTAAAAGCTGAGGAGCTGATGAAAACAAAAGAATTTATTGCATACAAAGATGCGGTTATTGATTATTTGCGTGAATTTGTCAAAGGACTGCAAAGAAACTACTATATGATTGAAGATGCCTTGAAAAAATTAGATGAGGATCAGGTGAAAATTGTATTAGACAAAGTGTGGGAATATGAAAAATCTATTCCTAGGCTAGATGTAGAAATTTCACATCAAGCACTATATGACAGTATTCAAGGTAGGTGGCGAAATTTTAATGATTGGTTTTTAGGGACAGAGGCTACGCTAAGTGAAGCAGTAAAACTTTTTGAAATTACCAATGAGATTATCCGCAAGCTCACGCGATTTGCCTCACAAATTGTAGAAAATCGCAATAGTGCAGCCAATCGAAAAGAAGAGTATAGAAAGATTTGTGAGATGTTTTTAAAATGTGAGGATAAAGATGAGGCACACAAGCTATCTGCCTTAGCATTTGGTATTTTTCAGACGCGTCACATAAAAGCAAATATGACAAGGGAAACAGAGAGCATAAACAGCAGTATCTTTGAAGAGAGTCCACTAGAAGTAGAAATAAAGCCTCGCATAAGGCGGTACCGTGAAAAAAGTAGTCGAAATCCAATTCAAGATAAAAGTGAGAAAAAAGAGCAGTTAATCAAAAACTATATAAAAAAACAAAAGCAGGAACAAGAAGTGATGGCAAGCTATATTGAAAATGATACCATCGCATTTGAATATCTTCCTATTATTCCTTCTCATGTGCGTATAACGCTATTAAAATGGATAGGAAAAGCAGTTACACATAAAAATAGGGTAGGAAAAACAGAAGACGGCAAACAGTTTAAACTTGAAATACCAACGAATGGACAGCGATGCGTATTAAAGTGTGAAGACGGTAATCTTAATATGCCAGCATACCGCATTATATTTTACCGTAAAGATAAGGCGCAGGTAAGAGAGGAATCAGTGTCATGAAAGAACTTGAAATACTATTAGAAAAATTTTGGATTGTGAAAGAATATGACAAGGAAGTATATTATCGTATCAAAGATGAGTATCCAAAGTATAAGAGTTTCTTAGAAGACAAGCTAGGGTACAAACTACTAGTTACACCCTATGTGATAAAGCTTCAAAAACTTCCGGGCAAGCCGGAGTCGTGGATGGGCATTGAGGGATTTGAAGACCGGTTAGAATATGCTTTTTTGTGCATGCTGCTTATGTTTTTAGAAGATAAAGGGCCAGAAGAGCAGTTTGTACTTTCTCAGGTAACCGAATTTATTGAAGCCGCTTTTTTAGAGGATGTAAAAGTAGATTGGACATTATATACGCATAGAAGACATCTCGTTAAAGTTATGCGTTTTGCCCAAGAGATACATTTAATTAAATTAGATGATGGTGCTGACCAGTCTTTTGTTGCCTCTGTTGAAGCAGAAATATTATATGAAAATACGGGACTGTCTAAATATTTTGTGCAAAATTTCACAGGGAACATATTAAATTATAGTTCTTTAGAAGATATTGAGAGAGGAGAATGGCTGGACTTAGACAGGGATAGGGGTAGAATTAGAAGAAATAGGGTGTATCGCAGACTCTTTATGTCTCCTGCTATATACGCAGAAGGCGTAGAGGATGCGGATTATTTATATATAAAAAATTATA
>SKGK01000075.1 GCA_007117465.1 Clostridia bacterium
ATCGAGATATAAAAACAGCTTTGTATTATACGGTTGTGGTGGCCATATTAGCCGCTACCATTTCAACGATAGTGGGCACAATATCAGCCATAGGTCTTTTCCACTTCAAAAAAGGACCCAAAGCCCTGATGCTAAATGTTAATTATTTACCAGTGGTTAATCCAGATATTGTTACAGGATTATCCCTCATGATATTGTTTTTGTCTACGAATATGCGACTAGGATTTCTATCCATGTTATTAGCCCACATTACCTTTGATATTCCCTTTGTGATTTTAGCAGTCATGCCCAAACTTAAAAGTTTGAATAAACATTTAATCGAAGCGGCATTAGATTTAGGGGCAACCCCTATGTATGCTTTAAGAAAAGTTTTAATTCCTGAGATTATGCCAGGTATTATTACAGGTTTTCTCATTGCTTTCACATTATCCATCGATGACTTTGTCATCAGTTTCTTTACAACGGGCTCAGGGGTCACCAACTTGTCCATCGTGATTTATTCCATGGCAAGACGAGGGGTGAAACCAACCATCAATGCCCTTTCTACTCTGATGTTGGCAGCAGTATTAGTATTGTTGTTCATCATAAATAAACGTTCTTCCCTTGTTGGAGGACAGAAAAACAATGGAGGTTACGAATGAAAAAATTATTATTGTTACTTGTTTTAGTGATGGCTTTATCTCTAGTCTTAGGAGGCTGTGGAGATAGCAACCGAGATAGAGTCGTGTTAAATGTTCTGAATTATGGTCAGTATTTAGATAGAGACTTATTAGATGAATTTGAATCTAAGTACAATATTCGTATTAATTACGAAATCTATCCTACTCCTGAAGACATGTATACTAAAGTTAAATCAGGTGCTACAGATTACGATGTGATTATCACAAGTGATTATATGATTGAACGTCTGATTAATCAGGATTGGGTACTACCCCTTAATTTTGATAATATTCCCAACTATCAATATATTGATGAATCTTTCAGAAAAACAGCCTTTGATCCTGAAGGTATTTACACAGTACCTTACTTCTGGGGAACTTTAGGCATAATCTATAATACCGAAGTGGTACAAGGAAGGCCCACTTCTTGGGACTTGCTATGGGATGAAAATTATGCAGGTCAAATCTTAATGATGGACAGTCAAAGAGATTCATTGGCAGCAGCGCTTAAAAAACTTGGATACTCCCTTAATACTACTAATGAAGCAGAATTAGAAGAAGCTAAACAGTTACTCATTCAACAAAAGCCATTGGTATTAGCTTATGTAGTAGATGAAGTAAGAGATATGATGATCGGAGATGAAGCGGCAATTGCACTTCTTTGGTCTGGCGAAGCAGTGGCTGCCATGGTGGAAAACGACAAGCTACAGTACTTTGTGCCTGAAGAAGGTTCAAACATTTGGATTGATGCCATGTTTATCCCTAAAACAGTACGTCACAAAGATGAAGCTGAGAAATTTATCAACTTTTTAACAAGTAAAGAGAGTACATTAGTCAATATTGATTATGTCTGGTATTCAACGGTTCACACAGAAGCTTTAAAAGAAGTTGAAGACTATTTATTAGAGAAAGAAGCGTTCAATCCTACAGATAATGTATTAGAAAGAACTGAAATGTTCCGAGACCTAGGGGACTTTTTGCCAGTATACTATCGGATTTGGACTGAGATTTTAGCTCACTAAAGAATAAAAAAAGAAACGCCAATCATTTATTTCGATTAGCGTTTCTTTTTAATAAACCGATAGGTGGCCATACCGAGTACACCAGCAATTAAACCATAAATAAATATTTCCATATTAAGCTCCTAGCAAAGATTTCTAACTCCATGATTATATCATCTTTTTAAAATATGGAGTAGTGCTAATTCCTGAACTTTTTTGCGGATACAACAATTGCTTAGTTGCTTTATGTCAAGGATAAAACAGCATCTTCTTGGCTACGTATCAAGGATTAAATAGTGTCCTCTCTGCTTAATATTTAGAACCTTTGTGGAGGATAAAACCGTATCCTCGCTGCTTAGTATTTAGGTCATTTGCTGGGGATACAACAGCATCTTCCCTGCTTAGTATTTAGACCCTTTGTTTTTTTAAAGTTAAAATGAAACAAAGGGTCACATAATGCGCGACTCAGATGCATGTTGTATCCTTTTTGACTAAAGCGAAAGGAGCAAATAACCACATAATGCGCGACTCGGATACGT
Organism: Clostridia bacterium; assembly: GCA_007117465.1. GTDB lineage: Bacteria > Bacillota > Clostridia > SK-Y3 > SK-Y3 > SKGK01. The sequence continues at coordinate 2,200 of SKGK01000075.1, forward strand.
GTTTTATCCTTTAATAAGCTGAAGTTGAAGAAAAGGATCACATAATGCGCGAATCGGACACATATTTAATCCTTTTATTCACTGAGGCAAAATGAATCATCATGCGCACCTAAGATGCAGGTTTTATCCTTTTCAAACAGTGCTAGTGGCGCGCCTGAGGAAATGGTTTGTCTTTTTTTAGAGGTAGCGCTCACTGTAATAGAGGATGAACAGTACATAAGCAGGGCATTTACGAAGACATTGCAAAAAAAGCGCAGGACAATCAGATAAGGGTTTTCAGTTGTTTGAGCATAGCGAGTTCTGAAAGCCCCTGATTGTCCTAAGTTGATTCGTCTATTATCCTGAGTAGCCCTACGATGTACTTTC
>SKGK01000018.1 GCA_007117465.1 Clostridia bacterium
AGAGGCGCATCTGAATCCATATCCTTAACCTCTAAAATGATATGTATTTGTTTTCCAACAGCATCATCGGGAATCTTAATCGATGATATGGATTTTGTTTCTCCATTTATCTCAATAGTTCCATCGTAGGTTCCTGCTTCGGGGTAAAAGAACCAGTGAAACAATAGCTTCTCAGGAGGAGTAGTTGAATAATACCGTATTCTGTTATCAGGGTCCCATGAATTTGATGCATCTAGTGTTACTTCTTCACCTTTTTCAACTGAGAAAAAAGCTGTTGTGCGATTTTCATCTCCGAATAAATTAATTACAGGATTATGGTTTGCATGAAGATAATCACACACACACCAGTCCATGCGCGCTTTAAAGTCATTTGTATAAGCTTCCCGCCATCTCCAGAGAGGAGCATAAATACGCCAGTCTTCCTTATTTTTCCCTTTAGCATTTGAATACGCCTTCCATTCATCGGTTTCTTCCCAAACAAATGAAAAATCAGGTGCCTGTGGATACATCAAAAATGGGCTATAGGGTGGTTCAAGCTTATCAACTGTGGATTGCCCTGCTGCTACCTGTTCTTTCTTCCATGAAAAACGACCGCCCCAGCCGCCCCAGCTTATCTGTTCAGGCTCAAAAAGTCCTTTATTTGCAAGACCAATCCATGAAGTTGTTCCTCCACCTTCTATAGCGTGAAAGCTGCCATCTTTAATCATTCTTTGAGGATATAATGCGCCTAACACACCATGCCTAGTTCTTACATTAAGCTCTGACCAATCATATTGATCTAGAGGTAGCCAAGGCTGCGGCCCTAATTTTTCTTTCGGACCATAAAGCCCAAAAACCTGACTTTGACTTCGGATATAAAATAAATATGGAAATTCATGGCACATCCAAGCTCCGGCATTATCTTGACCTGAGTCGTCATACACCCTAATCTTGGATATAAATCTTTCAAATTCTTCAGGTGTTCTGCTTTCCCTAACATCCCATATAGCCTGCGCTAATGTATTCCCACCTGCATTGATTGCAAACCAGACAGGACGATCATCATCTTTATCTAATACTTTAATAATAAGCTCTGAGCCAGCAGATGACATTCCTTTTCCTACAGCTTTCATTCCATATCCACGCTGGCCTTCTGCAGTTCTTTCGAGTAAATATTCCTCAGTTGGCCATCCTGTAGCATGCTTCATAAGATTTTTTCTAACAACACCATACGCTTTTATACGATCTATAATGCTCTCTGGAAATACTAATTGAGGAAGGTGCCTTGAGGTTACAGCAATCAAACCTTCAATATCAATTTCGTTTGAATACATTAGCAATTTTACCATCGTTTGTGAATCATCTGGTTCATTCTCCATGTCAGTTAATATTATTAGTCTATGTCTTTCTTCAGGGTTACCTTTTGATAAAAATTCCATATTAAATCATCTCCTTTTGAATTTTTTTTGTAATTTTTCTTTTTTTATCATAGACTTCTTTACGGCATTAATTATATCTTGTGAGCTCATGCCATAATTATCAAGCAATTCATTTGCTTCACCCGATTGAGGAAATACATCTTTTATCCCTAACCTGACTATTGGAACGGGTGCATTTTCTACTGAAACCTCTGATATGACGCTGCCTAGTCCACCAATGATATTATGGTCTTCAACAGTAACTGCACAGCCTGTTGCCTCAAGAATACCAGCAATAGATTCTGTGTCGACAGGTTTTAATGTATGCACTTCGACAACCGTAGCATTTATATTTTGTGATTTTAAAATTTCTACTGCGTCAAGGACTCTTTTTAATATAAACCCATTAGCAAATATTGAAACATCATTGCCATACTGTTTAATAATTCTAATTTTCCCTATATTAAAGCTGTCATTTTCATTAAAAACACTGTATTCACGTCCACTTCCTAATCTCATATAAACAGGACCATCATATGCAGCAATTTCTTTGGTTGCCTTATATGTCTGTGCGGCATCTGCTGGTGTAATAATTGTAATACCAGGTATACTTCTTAGAATGCCAATATCTTCAAAAAACTGATGTGTAACACCTTCTCTTTCACCACCAAAAATACCGCCATTTAATCCTATCATTTTTACATTCAAACCAGGATATGCAATAAATGTTCTTACCTGTTCGCAAGCTCTCATTGTTATGAAACCTGCATAAGTACCAACAAAAGGAGTAAAACCGGAGCTCGCAAGTCCTGCAGAAAATCCAAGGGCATTTTGCTCTGCTATTCCTACATCAAACACTCTGTCAGGATATTTTGATTTATAGGATGATGCTCTCAAAGCAAGCAAAGAATCAGCACATACCAATAAATATTTACTGCTTTCTTCGGCAAGTTCAAGCATGGCTTTGATAAATGCTTCTCTTGTACTTTTAATATCGTCGTTCATTTATCTTCCCCTCCTAGTAATTCAATCGCTTTTTTTAGTTCTAAATCAGAAGGTACTCTTTTATGCCATGAGTTGTCTCCTTCCATATACGAAATGCCTTTTCCTTTAATGGTATGGCAAATTATAACTGAAGGTTTATCATTTACTGTTTTGGCCTTTG
>SKGK01000045.1 GCA_007117465.1 Clostridia bacterium
CAAGAACTTATGGAAGCAATTGAAAAATTTAAAGACACCAAAGGCGCACTAATACCTGTACTTCATGAAGCGCAAGAAATTTATGGTTACTTGCCATTAGAAGTACAAAAGATGGTTTCAGAAGGTTTAAATGTTCCGCTTACGGAGATTTATGGGGTAGTTACTTTTTATACGCAGTTTTCTCTTGCTCCTAAAGGAAAGTACAATATTGGGGTTTGTATGGGAACAGCTTGTTATGTAAAAGGGGCAGGACCTATTATTGACAAAATTAAAGAAAAAATCGGTATTGATGTTGATGAGTGCAGTGAAGATGGAAAGTTTTCACTAGAAGCTACACGTTGCATTGGTGCATGTGGTTTGGCACCTGTTTTAACTGTTAACGAGGATGTATATGGTAAATTAGAATTAGAAGATATTGAAGGCATTTTAGAAAAATATATAAAAGAGAAAGAATAGATGGTGTTATTCTCATGAATGAGTTATCACTGCATATTTTAGACATTGTACAAAATGCAATTGTAGCTGATAGTCGTATGATTGAAATTAATATTGATGAACAAGTGAATCAAAACAAGCTTCAATTTTTTGTGAAAGATAATGGGAAGGGCATGGATGAAGATACTTTGCGTATGGTAGTAGACCCATTTCATACATCAAGAACTTCACGGAAGGTAGGATTAGGCATTCCATTATTAAAAGCGGCTGCTGAGCAGGCTGATGGCGGTATCAAAATTATATCTAAAAAGGGTATTGGCACAACAGTAACAGCGTGGTTTGTATATGAGCATATTGACAGAGCGCCATTAGGTTCAATGATAGAAACGATGCAGGTGCTGATTGTATCTAATCCTAATATAGACTTTCTTTATAAACATCGAGTAGGCAGTGAGCAGTTTACATTAGATACACGCGAAATAAAAAAGGTTTTAGCTGGCGTAGCCATTGATAACATTGAAGTAATTTCATGGTTAACAGCTCATTTACAAGAGGGAATAAATAGTTTATATGGAGGTGCATAGTATGAAAACAATTGCTGAGTTAGAAGCAATTAGAGAAAGAGCGTTACAGAAAGTAAATTTAAGAAATGACCGCAAAGATGGGATTCGTATAGTAGTGGGTATGGCAACTTGTGGTTTAGCAGCAGGGGCGCGACCAGTTATGAATGCTTTTGTTGAAGAAGTCAATAAAAGAAAAATACAAGATATAACCGTAACGCAAACTGGGTGTATAGGGGTATGTAGATTAGAGCCGATAGTTGAAATATACATGCCAGGGGAAGATAAGATAACCTATGTTAAGATGACACCAGAAAAAGCAGTTCAAATTGTCAATGAGCATATTGTTAACGGCAATGCGTGTATACAGTATACGATTGGCACAGAGGAAAAATAAAAATAACGCAAAGGAGGGCTTTTAATGGAACTTGTAAGATCGCATGTACTGGTCTGTGGAGGTACTGGATGTACTTCTTCAGGATGTGAAAAAATAATAAAAGAAATGGATTTACAACTTGAAAAAAAAGGTATTCAAAACGAAGTAAAAGTGATTAGAACAGGGTGTTTCGGTTTATGTGCATTAGGACCAATTGTAATCGTATATCCTGAGGGTGCTTTTTATAGTACTGTAGAGATAGAAGATGTAAAGGAAATTGTAGAGGAGCATCTTGTAAAAGGACGTATTGTTAAAAGGTTACTTTATGAAGAAACGATACAAGATCAAGATACCATTAAGTCATTAAATGAAGTAGATTTTTATAAAAAGCAACTAAGAATTGCACTTGCGAATTGCGGTGTAATCAATCCTGAAAGTATTGAAGAATACATTGCGTTTGATGGATACAAAGCGCTTGGAAAAGTCCTAACAGAAATGACACCAGACCAAGTAATTGACATTATTAAAAAATCCGGTCTTCGTGGTAGAGGGGGCGGGGGATTCCCATCTGGATTGAAATGGGACTTTACAGCGAAAGCGCAAGGCGATCAAAAGTATGTTGCTTGTAATGCTGACGAAGGTGACCCAGGTGCATTCATGGATAGAAGTGTATTAGAAGGTGACCCACATTGTATTATTGAAGCAATGGCTATTGCTGCATATGCAGTAGGTGCAAATCAAGGATATATCTATATTCGTGCAGAATATCCAATCGCAGTAAAACGTCTTCAGATTGCGATTGAAGCAGCAAAAGAATATGGACTACTTGGTAAAAATATTTTTGGTACAGATTTTGAGTTTGACCTTGAGATTCGTCTAGGAGCGGGGGCATTTGTTTGTGGTGAAGAAACTGCACTTATGACTTCTATTGAAGGATATCGTGGCGAACCAAGACCAAGGCCACCATTCCCAGCCGTGAAAGGACTTTGGCAAAAACCAACTCTTTTAAATAATGTTGAGACATACGCGAATATTCCTGCTATTATCTTAAAAGGTTCAGAATGGTTTACAAGTATTGGTACTGAAAAGAGCAAGGGTACAAAAGTATTTGCTTTAGGTGGCAAAATTAAAAATACAGGACTTGTTGAAATACCAATGGGAACAACGCTTCGTGAGATTGTTGAAGAGATTGGTGGCGGCGTACCAGATGGTAAGAAGTTTAAAGCAGCGCAAACCGGAGGACCTTCTGGTGGCTGTATACCTGCAGAGCTTATCGATACACCGATTGATTATGATTCACTTATTAGTATTGGTTCGATGATGGGCTCAGGGGGTCTTATTGTAATGGATGAAGATACTTGTATGGTGGATATTGCGAAGTTTTTCTTAGAGTTTACGGTAGATGAATCTTGTGGCAAATGCTCACCATGTCGTATTGGAACTAAGCGTATGCTTGAGATACTTGAAAAAATTACTAATGGTAATGGTACTTTAAAAGATATCGAAAACTTAGAAGTGCTTTGTAAAAACGTAAAAGAATCGGCGCTTTGCGGATTAGGACAGACAGCACCAAATCCAATTTTAAGTACGCTTAGATACTTTAAAGATGAATATATTACACATGTTGAAGATAAAAAATGTCCAGCGGGTGTGTGTAAATCATTACTTGCGTATACTATTGATCCTGTGCTATGTAAAGGATGTAATATTTGTGCAAAACAATGTCCAGTAGATGCAATTACTGGAGAAAGAAAGAAACCATATGTAATTGATAATGATAAATGTGTAAAATGTGGCATTTGCTTGGAAAAATGTCCGTTTAAAGCGATATTCAAAAACTACTAAGAAGGGGGATGAGGTAAATGAGCCAAATGGTAAATATAACAATAGACGGTCAAAAGATACAAGTGCCTAGTCATTATACTTTGCTTGAAGCGGCAAGACAGGCAAATATAGATATTCCAACGTTATGTTATTTGAAAAAAACGAATGAAATTGGCGCATGTAGAATGTGTGTAGTACAAATAAAAGGTGGTAGAAGTTTACAGGCAGCATGTGTATACCCTGTTTCTGAGGGACTAGAGATTATGACCAATACGGCGAAAGTAAGAGAAGCGAGAAAAGTAACGCTTGAGCTGATTCTTTCTAATCATGACCGCAAATGTTTGACTTGTATTCGTAACCGAAATTGTGAACTTCAAAAGATGGCGGAAGATTTAAATATACAAGATTTAAGATTTGAAGGGGAAACGTATCAGTTAGCAGTAGATGATTTTTCGCCTTCTATTATGAGAGATCCAAACAAATGTATCTTATGTAGAAGATGTATAAGCGTCTGTAAAAATGTACAGACAGTATCAGTCATAGATGCGCAACATAGAGGATTTGACACTATCGTTGCTTCTGCATTTAATAAGCCGATGAGCGAAGTACCTTGCACAATGTGTGGACAATGTATTGTAGCATGTCCAGTAGGTGCATTAAGAGAAAAAGATGATACAGATAGAGTATGGGATGCAATTGCTGATGATAAAAAACATGTTGTAGTGCAAACTGCACCAGCAGTTAGAGTAGCACTAGGTGAAGAGTTTGGCATGCCTATTGGTACAAGGGTAACAGGCAAAATGGTGACAGCCCTTCGCAAAATGGGATTGGACAAGGTGTTTGATACCGATACAGCTGCTGACCTGACGATTATGGAAGAAGGAACAGAGCTTTTAAAACGCATTAAAGAAGGTGGAAAATTGCCAATGATCACGTCATGTAGCCCTGGCTGGATCAAGTTTTGTGAGCATAATTATCCAGACTTATTAGAGAATTTATCTTCTTGTAAGTCTCCACATGAGATGTTTGGCGCGATTTTAAAATCATACTATGCAGAAAAAGAGGGGATTGACCCTGCTAATATCTATGTGGTATCTGTAATGCCATGTACAGCGAAAAAATTTGAAGCGCAGCGTGAAGAACTTGCAGTAGCAGGCTTGGCAGACGTGGATGCAGTTATTACCACACGTGAGCTGGCAAGAATGATTAAACAAACAGGACTTGATTTTACTAAGTTACCAGACGAGCAGTTTGACAATCCATTTGGGGGTGCAACCGGTGCAGCAGTTATATTTGGTGCAACAGGTGGCGTAATGGAAGCCGCTTTAAGAACAGTTGCAGAGATATTAAGTGGAAAAGCAGTAGAAAATATTGAGTATGGTGTGGTAAGAGGGGTAGAAGGTATCAAAGAAGCAACTGTTGAACTTCCAGGCAAAACCATTAGAGCCGCTGTAGCGCATGGCCTAGGCAATGCGAGAAAGCTTATGGACAAAATAAAAGCAGGAGAAGCGCAGTACGACTTTATTGAAGTAATGGGATGCCCAGGTGGTTGCGTAACAGGTGGTGGTCAACCTATTCAATCTGCAAAAGCACAGATGGATATTGACTTAAGAACTGAAAGAGCAAAAGCAATTTATGATGAAGATAGAAGTTTGACGATTCGTAAGTCTCATGAAAATCCATTTATCAAAAAGTTATATGAAGAGTATCTAGGAGAGCCTTGTGGGCATAAATCACATGATTTGTTGCACACGCATTATAAAGCAAGAGAAAATTATTAAAATATTTGATTTTAGAGGCGCTACATCGATTATGGTGTAGCGCTTTCACTATAGATAAAAGGTATAGGGTATAAAGGGAAAGTTAAAGAAGTGGAGAAAATCAAATATTATAAACCGTTCTATCCGTGAAATAAATGGAGAAAACTAAGATTCATTGATTATATAAAAGGAGTAAAAGGAGCTATTCCAATTGTATTAGGATATATGCCGATTGGCATGGCTTGTGAGTATGTTTTTACTAAGTATTTTATAGATTCGTCATTTTGAACAATTATAAGAGTCACATTTATAAAATTTAGTATAATAAACGAATATGCAAACATAAAAAAATGTGCTATTATATAAACATACCATGACTAGCAGATGATGCTAGACAAGTTTATTTTTTATTTTTCTCCTTTTTAATATATATAAATATATGAAGCAGACCGAAGAACGTTTTTGTCGGTCTTTTTTTTTGTCCGAAATGCGTATATTGTATACATTATACTTTTTGTGGTAACCAAACCACACTATTTAAGCGGGTTTGTGATATTGCATAAAAAAAGAATAATATATTATTTTTTTTTGGTGATTAAAGGTATATACAAATACCTATAAATCATGTTATTATATAACCATACCACAGCCAACAAACAATACTAAACAAATTTAATTTTTTCATTTTTTCCTCCTTTTTATTATAGGAGCTGACATGAACGGAAACTGTCAGCTCCTTTATGTATGGGCGCATTTTTTAATTTGAAGAATATTATTCCAATCACTCAGCTACAAGGCCAAAAGCCTATAAACTTGCTACGGGCAGCATCAAACTCGCTAACGCTCAAACAGTAGATGCAGCTTCTCCTTTGCTACGTTAATAGGCTCTAACCCTCTTCGCAACGTTTCTTCCATAAAATTCTTCAAATTAAGAAAATGTGCGCGTTGCATATAGTACTTGACAATGAAGGAATTCATGATTATAATAAGGTTAAAGTTAAATAGTTTAGAGATGGCGATGAAGAGAATAGTAAGTGATGCAGGGCATCTTTTAGAGAAACGATACCGTGGCTGGAAGTATCGTTAGGTGTGCATGACTGAAGACCACCTCAGAGCGATGAACGGTGATGACGTTATAATCACATAATGAAGATGTAGCAGTTTATGGCTACAACGAGGGTGGAACCGCGGGAGAATATCTCGTCCCTTTATATACAATAGGTGTATAAAGAGACGAGATTTTTATTTTGTAAATCAAGGGTTTAGATAGTATGACGCGTTGATAAACTTAAATAATATGAAGAAAGGATGAGGGTACATGATTAAGGTAACACTAAAAGATGGTTCGGTAAAAGAATATGATAAAGGCATAACCATTAAAGAAGTTGCACAAAACATTAGTGAAGGGTTAGCGAGAGTAGTGCTTGCAGGAGAAGTGAATGGAGAAGTGAAGGATTTAACGTATTCGCTACAGGAGGATTGTGAGCTTAACTTGCTAAAATTTGAAAATGCAGTGGGGGCAGAGGCTTACAGGCATACATCTTCACACATTTTAGCACAGGCAGTAAAAAGAGTATTTCCAAAAACGAAGCTTGCCATTGGTCCTGCAATAGAAAATGGCTTCTATTATGATTTTGACAGTGAACATGCATTTACGCCTGATGATTTACTCAAAATTGAAAAAGAGATGAAAAAAATTATCAAAGAAAATTTAGAGCTTGAACAGTTTGTGTTATCACGTGAAGAAGCAATCTCTCTGATGAAGGAAAAAGATGAAGCATATAAAGTAGAGCTTATAGAGGATTTGCCAGCAGATGCAGTTATCTCTTTTTATAAGCAAGGAGAATTTACAGATTTATGTGCAGGACCGCATATTCCTTCAACCGGAAAAGTAAAGGCATTTAAACTATTAAATGTCGCAGGGGCGTACTGGCGTGGCAGTGAAAAAAATAAAATGCTTCAGCGTATATATGGTACGTCGTTTGCGAAGAAAGCGGATTTAGATGAGTATATTCATAGGTTAGAAGAGGCGAGAAAAAGAGATCATAGAAAGCTTGGAAAGGAATTGGAGTTGTTTTCAATACTCGAAGAAGGACCAGGATTCCCCTTCTTTTTACCAAAGGGTATGGTACTTAGAAATCTTCTTGAGGAGTATTGGAGAAAAGAGCACGAAAAAGCTGGGTATCAGGAAGTAAGGACGCCAATTATTCTTAATGAAGACTTATGGCATCGTTCGGGTCACTGGGATCACTACAAAGAAAACATGTATTTTACCAACATAGATGAAGGTGATTATGCAATTAAACCTATGAACTGTCCTGGTGGAATGTTAGTTTATAAAAGAAAATTACATTCTTATAGAGATTTACCACAGAGAATAGCAGAATTGGGGCTCGTACACCGACATGAATTATCGGGAGCATTACATGGGTTGATGAGAGTAAGATGTTTTACACAGGATGATGCCCACATTTTCATGTTACCTTTACAAATTAAAGACGAGATTATAAAAGTAATTGATTTAATTGATGATTTTTATAGTGTCTTCAAATTTAATTACCATGTAGAATTATCCACAAGACCAGAAGATTCACTAGGAACTGATGAACAATGGGAAATTGCCATTAATGGTCTTAGAGAGGCGCTTGAAGAAAAAGGAATATCATATAAAGTTAATGAAGGTGATGGTGCTTTTTATGGTCCTAAAATTGATTTTCATTTAGAAGACTCTATTGGACGTACATGGCAATGTGGAACCATACAATTAGATTTCCAAATGCCTGAAAGATTTGATTTAACGTATGTAGGTGCTGATGGTGAAAAACATCGACCTGTTATGATACACAGGGTAGTATTCGGAAGCATTGAAAGATTTATTGCTATTTTAACAGAGCATTATGCAGGTGCTTTCCCAATATGGCTAGCACCAATACAGGTTAAAGTTTTACCGATTTCAGATAAACACCATGAATATGTATTAGAACTTCAAAAAACCTTTGAGCAAAAAGGTTTGCGGGTAGAAGTGGATCTGAGAAGTGAAAAGATTGGTTATAAAATCCGAGAAGCGCAATTGGAAAAAGTACCATATATGCTGATTGTTGGTGATAAAGAGATGGAAGAGAATGCAGTGGCAGTGCGTTCAAGAAAAGAAGGGGATTTGGGCGCACAACCAGTAGAGATATTTATAAACAAAGTTTTAGAAGAGATAGCGAGTAAAGCACAGTAATATATAAGTGTAGAAGAAATAAAAAAAGTTATTCAAAATTTATAATGAGGCTACGCGGTGTGTTGCAAGAAGATGGGGGGGATGAGAAAAATCTCCCACTTTTTCTGCAAGTTCATTTATTTATATATTCATCCAACATAATGCAATATTTAAAGTAAAAGACATTGAAAAAAGTGAAGATAGCCAAAATTGGTGCTAAAAATTTAATTGACAAAAAAGCTAGTAAAGTTATTATAAAAATGATATAATAAAAATGATTTTTTAGATATTTCTTCTATTTATCTTGTGCAACAAGTGGAATTTAGATTTAAAATATGACAGGTGGAGTTGATTATGTTGAGGAAAAGTATACTTGTTCTTATTCCTGTAAATGAGGAACACAAAAAAAAATTAGAAGAGAAAGCGCCTTGTGCAAATTTTAAATATGTACAAAAAGGTGAAGCGATTGATGAATTGGAAGTCCAAAACGCTAATATTATCATTGGAAATGCACCGATAAAAATGATAAGAGGCTCAAAGAAACTTGAATGGTTGCAGCTTGAAAGTGCAGGCGTTGGTAATTATGCAAATAATAATGTGTTGCCAGAAGGTGCTGTGCTAACAAATGCCACAGGGGCTTACGGTCTTGCAATATCTGAATATATGCTTGCTGTTTTGCTGGAGTTATATAAAAATCTACATTTGTATAGAGATAATCAGGGCAAGTCCAACTGGTCTTATGAAGGGGAAGTGAAATCAATTTATAATGCTACAGCATTGATTGTGGGAGCAGGAGATATTGGTGGAGAATTTGCTAAGAGAATGAAAGCGCTTGGAGCCTATACAATAGGAATAAGACGTACAAATAGTAAAAAGCCTGATTATCTGGATGATCTTCATTTCATGGATGATTTAGAGAATTTGCTGCCTCGTGCAGATATAATTGCCTTAAGTCTACCAGCTACTAATTTGACAACTGGCATTATAGATAGGAAAGCATTGCAACTGATGAAGCAGGATGCAGTATTAATTAATGTTGGACGTGGAAATGCTGTGGATACAGCGGCTTTGTGTGATGCTTTGGAGAGCGGACATCTTTTAGGTGCAGCATTAGATGTCACTGACCCTGAACCATTGCCAAAGGAACACAGGTTATGGAAAATAAAAAATGTGATTATTACCCCTCATGTTTCTGGAGGATATAGCTTGCAGGAAACCCATGAGAGAATAGTAAAAATAGCTACAAACAATTTAGATGCTTTTTTAAATGGAAAGAATATAACAAATATTGTTGATCGTTCTGCGGGATATTGATTAAAAGTTAAAAAGTAATTAGAGTATTAATTAGACTGCATACTGTGGAGGAGTCTTCTGTATCAATTGGAATCTCCATCTATAATCTTTGGTTTAGATGGAGAGGTCCACTAGTAAGGTCTATTATTTTGGTAACGGCGGATGATATGAATAATGAGACAAAAAGAAAAAGACACTTTAGCAGACAGGATAAAATCATATGAAGAAAATAAGGATTTAGATATTAAAAAAATTAAGTATCCTACACCTGCACAATATAAAAAAGAATTTGAATGGCTTAAAGAAGTTGATAGTCTTG
>SKGK01000036.1 GCA_007117465.1 Clostridia bacterium
TTAATAAAACAAGGAGGCTCAAAATGAGTGATATTTTTAAGAAGCTATCAACACTAAATGTAAACGATAGAACGGAAAAAAAAGGAAAATTCACTTATTTATCTTGGGCTTGGGCTTGGGATACTTTCGTACAAAATTATCCAGATGCTACATACGAGATAATTAAAAATGAGTTAAATCTACCCTACTTTAATAGTGAAGCAGGTGGGATGGTCTACACAAGAGTAACAGCAGGTGGAATCACACACGAAATGTGGCTACCTATTATGGACTTTAAAAATCAAGCAAAAAAACAGTTTGACATGATGGATGTAAACAAAACGGTCATGAGATGCTTAGTAAAAAACTTGGCTATGTTTGGGCTTGGCTTGTATATTTATGCAGGCGAAGATTTACCAGAGGAAGAGAAGATAACAAATCAGCAAATATCTATGCTCTCTCAATTGATAGCTGATACTGAAGTAGATATTGCGAAGTTTCTGCAAGCTTACAAGATAAATACTATTGCTGATATGTACTCTTCACAGTTCCAGCACGCACTAAGTGCATTACAAACTAAACTAAAAAAACAAAAAGAGGCAAATAAAGATGCAACTCAAAACACTACAAACTAAATTAGAAGTAGCGCCAATTCAAGAGATAGGGGCTATCCTTGACATTAAAGTCGGGCAAGTTGGAGCGAACGGCACAGCTGATTATATAGGCTTAGCAATAGAAAATATTGAAAACTCAATTACTAGAATAGACGATGCTATAAAAGAACTTCAGGCTATAAAAAAGGATATGAAGTCGCAACAAGATACGATCAAGATAGGTTCTGCAAAATGGCTATCAGATAACGGCATAGATAAGCTTCAAGGCGATAGAATATCAAGCGTTAGCGTATCGCCTAAAAAAGAGAGCATTGAATTGATAGTTACCAATGAGGAAGCTTGTATTAATGCAGGACACTTTAAGACAGTACTTGATAAAACATCACTAAAACACGCATTAATAGATGGTGCTGAAATTGATGGTGCTTCACTAGAGGTTACTTACTCAGAGGACACTTTGAGAGTTAATAAACGCAAGGCAAAACTAAGTGAAGATAAGTCTTAAATATGTAGGAAATGGAGTCTTTATATCTGAGGCTCCACTTGAATTAAAACAAGCTATTTATGAAGTAGAATTAAAAAATATGGATATGCGAAGTAACACACAAAATCGCTCATTGCATTTATATTTTTCACTTCTAGCAGCTGAACTAAACAAAGGGGGATTAACAGTCGAGAAGACTATAAAAGTAGACACGGCATGGACTGGCGAAAGTATAAAAGAGCTTATTTGGAAGCCGATACAAAACGCAGTCCTTAACAAAAAAAGCACAACAAAGCTCACTAAAGATGAAGTGTCAAAAGTTTACGACACACTAAACTATGCTTTATCAACAAAGTACGGGCTCTATGTTGCGTTTCCATCACAAGATTAAAAGGAAAATAAATGAATAACATACAATTACTAGCTACAATAACGAGAGACGTAGAACTTAAATACACACAATCAGGCTCAGCTATTGCATCTTTTGGCGTAGCATACAATGAGAAACGAAAGCAACAAGACGGTAGCTATGGAGATGTAGCACACTTCTTTGATGTAACAGCATTTGGAAAACGAGCAGAGACTGTAAACCAATGGTTTAGAAAAGGCTCAAAGATATTAATAAACGGTTCACTTGATTATCAATCGTGGACGACTCAGGACGGGCAGAAGCGCTCAAAAATTGGAATTAAACTAAATGACTTTGATTTTATTGATAAGAATGAAAATGCAAAATCAGCACCACAACAAAAACAAGCACCAGTCTACGAGTACCAAAATGCACAAGGACGACCAACACCACCGCCACCACAAAGCCAACCTCAGCAGCCGCCTGTTATTGATGTGGATGATTCTCAAATCCCCTTTTAGCATTTGGAATTGTAGGCTAAAAGGATGCAGAGGCTTTTGTGATAAAGAGCCTCTTAAATGTGAAATAGTTAGAGGGAAATATGAAAACAAAAAAATGTAAAATTTGCAAAAAATCTTTTGAGCCAACTCGACAACTTCAGCCTACTTGCAACAGTATTGATTGCATGACTCAATACGCAAACAAGCATTTAAAATCTAAGCAATTAAAAGCCAAACGAGAGGCTTCTAAGGCTTTAAAAGCTTTTAACGACTCAGACATCAACATACTAAAAAAAAAGGCTCAAACGGCTTGTAATGCTTACATACGAAAGCGAGACGAAAACGACCCCTGCATCTCTTGCGGGTACAATGGAAACGGCAGGCAATGGCACGCAGGACACTATAGACCCAGTGGCGGCAACTCATTATTAAGGTTTAATGAACTAAATATTTTCCGCCAATGTTCAATATGTAATAACCATCTATCAGGAAATCTAGTTCTATACAGAGAAAACCTTGTTAAAAAAATAGGACTTGAAAAAGTAGAGGAGCTCGAAAGCATGAACACTACTAAAAGATGGAGCAAAGAAGAACTACATGAAATCATCAAATACTACAAGGATAAAA
>SKGK01000086.1 GCA_007117465.1 Clostridia bacterium
AAGGTGATATGGAGATTATCATACAGATTGATAGTAATATCGTTTTTGTAAATGGCGAAGAAATAGAAATAGATGCAAAGGCTGAAATAATGTCTGAAAGAACCTATGTGCCGTTAAGATTTATTGCAGAGACATTGGGGATAAATGTAGAATGGGATCCAGAAACGGATACAATAGAAATAAATGAAGATCTAGAAGTTTTAAAAAGTGAATTGGAACAAGAATTAGAGGAGCTAAAAGAAGAGTTAGGAAACCTCAATAATGAGTATCAAGAAAAACAAGAAGAATTAGAGGAAGAGTTCACCCAAAAAGCAGCAGAACTAGAAGAAGCGATTAAAGAAATTGAAGCTGCGTTAGAAGAAGCAGATGAAGAATTACAAGAAGAATTACAAGACGAATTAGAGAACTTAAAAGAAGAGTTAGAAAGTTTGAATAATGAGTATCAAGAAGAGCAACAAGAGCTAGAGGAAGAATTTACCGAAAAAGTAGAAGAATTAGAAGAAGCGATTAAAGAAGTTGAAGCTGATTTACAAGAAGTTATAGAAGAAATACAGCAAAATGTAGAAGAAAATGAAAATCAGGATAGTGAAGATGAAGATGATGAAGATGATGAAGATGATGACGAAGAGGATGAAGAATAATAAAATCTCTAAAAAGAGGCTATACTTTATAGCCTCTTTTTACATGTGGAAACATGGGGACGGGTCTTTTGTTTCGGTATGCTCTGTAGCATTATTCTATAGGGATTACGCGGATTCTTTTGGTATTTTTGTGACAGTTGTTATGTTTTTATGTTATAATAGAGTAGTGTAAGAATTTAATTATTATCGGGTCGGGGTTGTGAATATATGATTAAAGATTTTAGCTCGTGGTTGGAATATGAAGGAGCTTCAGAAGGTAGCGGACGCAGTGAAAAAATTTGGTTAATAAATCCCAAAAATGGTGATGTTGGGTTGTTTAAATTTACTAAGACCGAATATACTACAGAACATATATCAGAAAAAATTGCAGCAGAACTCGCAAAACTAATCAACATTGAATGCATGAAAGTAGATTTAGGCATATATGATTCAAGGGTAGGTTCTTTGAGTTATAAAATAAATGCAAAAGATGAAAACTTAATAGAAGGAGTAAGACTAATCAATAAATATTACCCTGATTATAATCCGAATTCTTTATATGATAAAAAAAGAAGAGAATATTATTCGTTAGAAATGATATTGAATTCGCTTCAAGATTATGATTTTCAAAAAGAATTTTTTAAAATACTTATTTTTGATTTTTTGATAGGCAATAGGGATAGACATCAAAGTAATTGGGCAATTTTGAAAAGGGATGAAAGTATTAGACTTTGTCCTTTATATGATAATGGGTCATCTCTATGCTGCTATATTCAAGAAGTAAATATTGATAATTATTTAGGAAATGATAAAGTAAGGTTTCAATCTTTAGTTGATTCTAAGTCAAGATCTAGAATTAGACTAGATAAGAGTACTAAAAAAGAGCCAACACATTTGGAGATTTTAAAGTTTTTAAGAGATAATTATTATAACGATGTGATTGATATTATAAAAACAATAAGATATAATCTTAATAAGGAAAGTATAGATAATATACTGGAAGCCTATAGTGGCATAATGAGTGAAAAAAGAAAAGTTTTAATTAAGAAGTTTTTGATAGAGAAGGTTGCTTTAATGTTACAGCAATTTAACTTATCGAAGGAGGGATAAATGTGTCAAAGAAAAATGATAAAGATTACCTTTATTTAATTTGGAAAGAGCCTATTTCAAGACGTAATTATATTGTTGCTCAGCTATCTAAAAATAGTCAGTATGAATTTTGCTATGGGCATGAAATTGATGAGGCTATTGAGAAAGGGTTTGAATTATTAATACCTTTTGATAATATTAATAAGGTTTATAAAAGTGATACTTTATTTCCGACCTTTTCAAGTAGATTGCCTGATAGTAAAAGAAGAGGCATTGAAAAAATTCTTGCAAAGTATGGTTTAGAAGAATTTGATGAATATATGCTTTTAAAAAGAAGTGGTGCAAGACTACCCATTGATAGTTTAGAATTCATTGATCCAATTTTTGAAGAACATAATGGCGAAGTTAAAAGAATTTTTTATATCGCTGGTGTGAGACATTATATTGGATGTGATGGTGATAATTTTGAAAAAGCTATTCATTTAAAGGTGGGAGATAGATTAAGTTTAGAGCTAGAACCTACAAATAAATTTGATAAAAATGCAATTAAGATAATTGATAAAGATAATAATCATGTGGGGTATTTGCCTAGATACTATAGTGAAAGTGTTGCAGGGTATATTAAACAAGAGGAAAAATATAAATGCAAAGTGCTTGAAGTAAATAAGGACATGGAGTGCCATGAATGTATAAAAGTAAAATTAGAAATTAGAAATGAATAGTATACGTACAAGGGTACTAGGTGCCATTGGGATTATGTAAAGGCATAAGCGACTGGTTGTCAACTTATTATTCCGTTAGCAGCTAAAAATATAAAATTAAAAATAGGGGTTGTTAAATAGTAGTGGGGTTGTGCAGCAATACAAATAATGGTTACTTGTATTGCCCGGTAACTTCCTCATAAATGATTAACTCACCAATGTTTATTCAGACTATAGTTTTTGGAGTGTATAAATATTTATTTGCTATTATAAACTAATAAACGGTTCATGTTTGCAATGCCTTTGAACTGGCGCCCAAAGTATACCCTTGTAGGTACTTGTCACGCAGTGCGAAGGTGTCGTACAGATGACCTTAATCGCTCATATTGGCTGCAATAAAACTTCATAAAAAAGAATTTTATTGCAGGCAGTCTAATTATACAAAATGATATTTTAGGATAATTAAGCAGTTAACGTCTCGTCTTCCCGCCGTCCCCCAGTCTTACAGGAATATTCAAAGCCTAGATAGCTCTTATCTTAGCTTTGAGCATTCCGTATCGGTTAGGCTTGGGGATGGGTGGAGGGCATGTTTTTCGCCCAGAACGAACGACAAGATATTGTTCTATGATGCCACACGCCCCTCAGACTTATTTCTTCTCAACAATTATTGTATTCATTGCGTGCTTATGTTTTATACCTGATGAATTACAATCAAAATAAAACTCATTACACTCTCGAATCAACCAATCATGGTAATACATAAACAATTCACCTGAAATCCATTTATTTGCAGATGATTCTTTATCTGGCGCTTGTGGTATAAATGGTTTACTCACAAAGACATTAAATACATGTAGCCCATTTTTATTTGTGTACTGTTTATAGTTAACAAATAGTTCCTCTCTAAATTGGGGTTTTATGTAATGTAATACACCACTTGAATACAAAATGTCAAAATGTGTATTTAAACGATAATCAAGTATATCTGCTTTAAAAACATTAACATTCACTCCGAATTTTTCAGCCAACTTTTTTGTTTTTTCAATTCCTGAATTAGAAATGTCAAAAGCAGTTACATCATATCCATTTCTTGCAAAAAAAACTGCATCCTTTTCCGGTTGAGTTAAAGTCTACAAAGAACTACTCTAATTTCCCCGCCACGATGGCAGGGTTCTTGCGTGTGGTTTCACAGATATTTGCTTATCCTTACATGGTAACGTACAAATTTAAAAAACTTCCCTTTATACATAATCTCAAATATATTTACGTAGATTTCATTACAAATTCATTCGTAATCTTATTGAATTTTAGTATGTATCTGTAAATTGTGTTCTTAATTTTACCATACATTTCATTTTATTTCAATGTAAAACATTGGTGTCTATAAATCATATGTTTACAGAAACTTTTTATTAAAAAAGGTAGCATTCTATGATGTACTGTTAAGCAGTTAATATAAATACAAACTATTAACATATGTTACATCTTTTAGAGGCGATAAAAATGTCTAAAAAAATAAATTGCTAATGGGTATATTGCATAATATATACACTTTATCAAAAACTACCTCTAGTGCTATTAATATAAATTACACAGGAGGGATTTATTATTGCAAGTAAAACAACAAAAGTCAATCAAAGAAATAGATGAGGTTATCAAAAAGTATCATGAGACAGGAGGACTTATAAGGATACTTCAAAAAACCCAAGAAATTTACGGGTATCTTTCAGAAGAAACGCAAATCTATATTGCTAAAAAGCTTAACATGCCCATGAGTGAAGTAAATGGTGTGGTAACATTTTATTCATTGTTTTCAACCAAACCTAAAGGTAAATATACAATAGGAGTATGCCTTGGCACTGCTTGTTATGTAAAAGGGGCAAATGAGATTATGAAAAAACTAAAACAGACGTTAGAGATTGATGAAGGGGAGACGAGTGCAGATAAGATGTTTACGCTGATTGCAACAAGGTGTATCGGTGCGTGTGGATTAGCGCCCGTTATAACCATAGGTGATGATGTACATGGAAGGCTAAATGTAGAAGATGTGCCTAAAATTTTAGAGAAATATCAAAATTCCCCCGAAAAAAATTACAATACGCCGAATAACCACATTAAATAACAAAATACATGTATATGTATTAAATAAATTATGATTAATGCAAGGAGATCCATGAAGAAGGTTTAATCCACTTGGTACGCTTACAAGAACAGAGATGGCCGTGCTGTTCCAACGTATGGATCGCTAGGAGAGTAATATTTATTCTCTTGGCGATATTTTTATGTCTAGAAGTATATTATATTTAATTTATCAAAAACTATAGTGTAATAGGCTAAAAGAGAAAAATGAGGTGGATTCATTTGATAACCAGTATTGAAATGCTAGAAAAAATAAGGGATGATGCTAAAAAGAAAATGGCTGCAAGACTTGATAAAGCGTATCGAGAAAAACAGTATGATGTGCTCGTATGCGCAGGTACGGGGTGTATTGCTACAGAGAGTGAAAAAGTAAGAAAGGCGCTTTTGAAAAATGTTAGCGAAAAAGGCCTAGAAAGCACGGTGCGTATTTTAAAAACAGGTTGTTTTGGTTTTTGCAAACTAGGTCCGATTATTATCGTATATCCAGATAAGACTTTTTACTGTGAGGTAAAAGAAGAGGATGTGCAAAAAATTGTGACCCAGCACTTAGAAAAGGGAGAAAAAGTAACCGAGCTATTATATAGATCCTTAAAAGATGATAAACATAAAGAAACAATAGAAGAAATTTCTTTTTTTGATACCCAAAAAAGAATTGCACTGCAAAACTGTGGCTTTATAGACCCGGAGGATATAGAAGAATATATAGGGGTAAATGGATATTTTGCATTACATAAAGTCCTCATGCAGGATACGCCCGAGAAAGTAATAGAAGTCATTAGCACATCAGGGCTTAGAGGAAGAGGCGGCGCAGGTTTTCCAACAGGGAAAAAGTGGTCGTTTACCTACCATGCCAAAGAAGAGGAAAAATTTGTTGTTTGTAATGCAGATGAAGGAGACCCAGGGGCTTTTATGGATAGAAGCATTTTAGAAGGGGATCCGCACTGCATTATAGAAGCAATGGCAATTGCAGGATATGCTGTGGGTGCACAAAAAGGCTATATTTACGTTAGAGCAGAATACCCCATTGCGGTGGATCGTTTGGAAAAGGCCATTTTAGAGGCAAAAGAAAAAGGGCTTTTAGGGAATAATGTTTTAGGTACAACCTTTGCCTTTACATTAGAATTAAGGCTAGGTGCAGGTGCTTTTGTATGTGGAGAGGAGACGGCACTTTTAAATTCTGTAGAAGGAAAAAGAGGTGAGCCACGAGCAAGACCGCCTTTTCCAGCCGTATCAGGCCTTAAGCAAAAACCTACCTTAGTTAATAATGTAGAAACGCTTGCGAATATTCCTAAAATTATTTTAAATCAGCCTGATTGGTATACTAAGCTTGGAACCGAAACAAGTAAAGGTACAAAAGTATTTGCATTAGCAGGGCAAATTAATAACACAGGACTGATTGAAGTGCCCATGGGAACGACAATACGCACCATTATTTATCAAATCGGGGGTGGCATACCGAGAGGTAGAAAGTTTAAAGCTGTACAGACAGGTGGTCCTTCAGGTGGATGTATCCCTGATGAGTATTTAGATACAGCAATTGATTATGAGTCATTAAATGAGATTGGCTCTATGATGGGATCAGGGGGAATGATTGTACTCGATGAGACTAATTGCATGGTAGATATTGCAAAATTCTATGTGGAATTTTCGCAGGACGAATCATGCGGTAAATGCACGCCTTGTCGCATTGGAACACGTAGAATGCTAGAAATATTACGAAGCATTGCAGATGGCAAAGCAGATATGCGTGATTTCGAAGAGCTACAAGAGCTTGCCCAAGATATTAAAGAAGGCTCTTTATGTGGACTTGGACAAACAGCACCAAACCCAGTGCTAAGTACGATTGAGTATTTTAAGGAGGAATATATTGCGCATATACAGGACAAACGCTGCCCGGCGGGTGTATGTGAAAAGCTTAAAAGGCATAAAATTATATCTGAAAAGTGTATCGCTTGTGGACTATGTCATAAAGTGTGTGGCTTTGACGCAATCCACGGTGAACGTAAAAAGTCTCCGTATGCGATTGAAAACGAGAAATGCATAAATTGTGGTGCTTGTTTTGAAAAATGTCCTGTACAAGCCATTGAGAGAGGGTGAAAAAATGGGAAAAGAAATTATTAGAATTGAGATAGATGATATTCAAATAGATACTGAGCAAGGGACTACAATCCTTGAAGCAGCTTTTAAAGCAGGGATTGAAATTCCGAGCCTATGTTATTTAAAAGAAATCAATGAGATTGGTGCGTGCCGTGTGTGTGTCGTAGAAATTGAAGGGGTGAAGGCGCTTCAGGCTTCTTGTGTATATCCAATTACGCATTCGATACGCGTCTTTACCAATACAGAGCGAGTAAGAAAAGCAAGAAAACGGGTAGTAGAATTATTATTATCCGAACATAATAGAGAGTGCACGACATGTATTCGCAACCTTAATTGTGAGCTTCAAAATGTAGCGGACAATTTAGGCATAAGAGATATAAGGGTAACAGGAGAGCGAAAAAGTTATGATTTACAGACGGAAAATCCATTTATTGCAAGAGATTATAACAAATGCATCTCATGCAGGCGTTGTCAAGCCATTTGTAGCACCATTCAAGAAGTGAACATATATGCGCCTTTAAATAGAGGGATGGATACTCTGATTGCACCTGCTTTCATGCGTGATTTAGGAGATACTAATTGTATTACTTGTGGTCAATGTGTGATTGCGTGTCCGACGGCTTCCATTGCAGCAAAAGAAGATATCCAGGATGTATGGGCAGCACTAGAAGATGAGGATAAATATGTTGTAGTGCAGACAGCGCCTTCTATTCAAGTTACATTAGGTGAGATGTTTGGGATGGAAACAGGAACCATTGTAACAGGGAAATTAGCAGCGGCGCTTAGACACATGGGATTTAAAAAGGTATTTCCCACTGATTTATCAGCTGATCTTACCATTATGGAAGAAGCGCATGAACTCATTGAACGATTAAAAGGTAATGGTAAGTTGCCACTTCTATCTTCGTGTTGTCCTGCTTGGGTAAAATTTGCTGAACATTTTTACCCACAGCTGTTAGAACATTTATCTAGCTGTAAATCACCGCATGAGATGTTTGGGGCACTCATTAAAACATACTATGCCAAAAAAGAAGGCATAGACCCTAAAAAAATTGTTTCAGTTGCCGTTATGCCCTGTACAGCTAAAAAATATGAAGCATCTAGACCCGAGATGGGATGTGAAGGATATCGGGATATTGACTATGTTGTTACTACAAGAGAATTAGGACGTATGATTCGTCAAGCAGGGATTCATTTTCGTAATTTGCAAGATGAGCTTTATGATATGCCTTTTGGAGTATCCTCTGGTGCGGGTGCAATTTTTGGTGCTACAGGTGGTGTTATTGAAGCAGCGGTAAGAAGCGCTTATGCGATTTTAAATCAGCGAAATAGTGAAATGGGGCTGATTGATTTTGAAGAACTGCGTGGGCAAAGAGGTGTAAAAGAGGCAAAAGTGAATTTAGGTGATAAGACCATAAAGGTAGCTATCGCACATGGCACAGGAAATGCGCGGATTATTCTAGATAGAATTTTACAAGGAGATCACTATGACTATGTAGAAATTATGGGCTGCCCAGGTGGATGTGTAGGTGGAGGGGGACAGCCGATTTTAGGAAGACGTGATTACAAAAGAATTTCGCTAGACTATAGACATAATCGCGCTGATTCGCTTTATAAGATTGACATGCACAGTCAGCTTAGACAATCGCATAATAATCCTGATGTAAAACGCTTGTATGCGGAATTTTTGGGCAAACCACTCGGGGAAAAATCAAAAAAATTACTGCATACAACGTATACACCAAGAGGGAGTTATTTTTAAATGGTGAAAAAAGCAAAAGTATTACTAGTTATGAGTGGTCTTTTTACATTTGCCATGGGGTTATCCAATGTTTTTGTAAATATTTTTTTGTGGAAAAAATCAAATGACTTTATTGTAATCGCACAGTACAATTTAATGCATTATCTGTTTGTGCCTGTCACATTTATACTGGCAGGCTGGATTGCAAAAAAGAAAAATGGCGTATGGCCTCTGCGTATAGGCATTGTGTTGTTTGCAATTTTTTATATTTGCATTTTAATCCTCAAAGCAAAGGTTGTAAAATATGTAATACTCATCGGTATTTTGTACGGTATTGCGGGTGGGTTTTACTGGTTAGCTTTTCAAGTGCTCACATTCGATCTTACAAGTCCTGAAAATCGGGACACGTTTAATGGATTAAATGGTACAATTGCGAGTAGTTGTCATTCCGTTGCACCTTTTATAGCCGCATTTATTATTCATAAAAGTGAAGGTATTACAGGGTATAGTATTGTTTTTGGTACGTCAGTAACCATTTTCACTGTATTAGTTCTAATTAGTATATTGCTAGGTTCTGAACGTTATGAAAAAGAACTTGTATTTAGAAAACTACTTAGTAATAACAGCTTATCATGGGCAATTATACGAAAAAGTACAGCCGTATGGGGGATGCGTGACACGGTAATGATGTTTTTAATAACCGTACTCATTTTTAAGACGACGGGTAGTGAGTTAGCACTCGGCAAACTTGCTTTTTTTTCGCACCTTATTTTAGCCGCAACGTTTGCAGTTGAGCAGAAAATAATAAAGCCAGAAAGGCGTGTTATATCAATACATGTAGGCGCTATTTTTATGTTTATTGCAGTGATTGGGTTAGGTATTAATATTAGCTATCTGACCGTACTTATCTACATTATTGTAAATGCTATTTTCATGCCCTTTTTTATCGTACCCATGATGTCGGCAGGTTTTAACGTTATTAATAAGTACCATGAAGAAAAGATGCGAATAGAGTATGTTATTAACAAAGAGATTGCACTTAATTTAGGAAGAGCGGTAAGTGCAAGTGTGCTTATTTTGTTACTAATGTTTTTAGACAAACCAGGCAGTTTAAATTATTTTTTAGTCTTTATCGGAGGTATGCAGCTCATTTCCGTATATTATTTAAAAAAATTAGATATATGGGAAGGATAGAAAAAGTTAAAAATAACGGTTCATTTTTTTGCGTTTTATGATATACTATTCATAATTAACAATTAACGATTGAAAAACAAAGTAATAAAAAATAATTATAATTGGAAGTGACATTTAATGAATACACGAAATGAAGCACTAGAAAACATGCCAATTACGCCGCTAATATGGAAATTTTC
>SKGK01000050.1 GCA_007117465.1 Clostridia bacterium
AGCATAAAAAAAATGCCGGAAAATCAATAATTTTCGGCATTTTTCATGCTGATATTTAGTTATTTATGATTAGGATTTAATTTGCTATTGGGTTAGGGTGTGAACTGTAACTTCAAATTAAGAAAAGGTGCCTATTATTTTTGGGGTGCTTTGCTTTTAGCATACGATAGTGTATAATAGATGTAGATTACTTAATAAAGGAGGCAGATGATGAGAAATTTTGAGTTTTTAAGTCCTACTCGGATTATCTTTGGAAAGGATACAGAAAAGCAAGTAGGCGAGCAAACTAAGAATTTTTCCAAACATATTCTATTACACTATGGTGGGGGAAGTATAAAAAAAAGCGGTCTTTATGATACCGTTGTACAATCTTTAAAAGCAGCAGGCGTATCTTTTACAGCGTTAGGTGGAGTAAAGCCTAATCCACGTGTAAGCTTAGTTAGAAAAGGGATTGAAATATGTCGTGAACAAAATATAGACTTTATTTTAGCCGTGGGTGGTGGAAGCGTAATTGATTCAGCAAAAGCCATTGCAGCAGGTGTACCCTATGAGGGCGATGTATGGGACTTTTTCAGACCTGTTGCCGAGCCCAAAGAGGCACTTCCTATAGGTGTAGTACTTACTATTCCCGCTTCGGGAAGTGAAGCGAGTAAAAGCTGTGTGATTACTAACGAAGAGGGATGGTATAAGCGAAGTATGAATTTTAATATACTGCGTCCACAGTTTTCTATTTTAAACCCTGCACTTGCCTATACACTACCGGCGTATCAAACGGCATGTGGGGCGGCAGATATTATGGCGCATGTGATGGAAAGGTATTTTACCAATGAAAAGCATGTGGATTTTACGGACAGGCTTTGTGAAGCCACGCTTAAAACCATTATTTATAATGGACCAACAGCCTTAAAAGAGCCGGAAAATTATGATGCTTGGGCCGAGATTATGTGGGCAGGTGCTATTGCACACAATGACTTTTTAGGGACAGGGCGTGTACCTGACGGTGCATCCCATAAGATTGAACATGAATTAAGCGGCATTTATGATGTAGCACACGGCGCGGGACTTACCGTTGTTTTCCCTGCGTGGATGCGATATGTATATAAGCATAACATGGCACGTTTTGAGCAGTTTGCAGTGCGTGTGTGGGAAGTGGACAGCTATTTTGATAATCCGGAAAAAACAATATTAGAAGGGATTCAAAGAATGGAAAATTTCTTTCTCTCATTAGGACTGCCGGTAACCATGAAAGGATTGGACATTACCGATGATAGGATAGAGGAGATGGCAGCAAAGGCTACAGAAAGAGGACCCGTTGGCAACCTTGTTAAGCTATATAAGCAAGATGTGTATGAGATTTTGCAATCTTGTAGGAAGTAACTATTGACGTACGCATAATTTAGGCGTATAATTAAAGTGAGGAGGGAGCAACATTGACAGTTAGAGAAATGTTAAAGATTTTATATAAAGATGGATGGAAAGAAGTTGAATCAAGAACAAAAGGGTCTCATATTCAATTAAAACATTCAAGCAAGAGTGGTAAAGTAACAGTACCTAACCATAAAGGCGATATTGCTCCCGGTACACTCAGTAGCATATTAAAGCAAGCAGGATTAAAATAAAGAGCTTGAAGACATCATATAATTTAGGAAGGAGATGTTTTGCTATGAGAAAACTCACTTATTTAGCGGTATTTGAACCAACTGCAACAGGTTATAGTGTATACTTTCCAGATGTTTTAGGTTGCGCAAGTCATGGAGAAGATTTTGAAGAGGCACAAAAACAAGCTGCCCAAGCTTTAGGTCTTCATATATATGGGATAGAAAAAGATGGAGACGAGATACCGGTGCCGTCTAAGATGCCTAAGGTAGATTCAGAAACTGCAGAGGGTTATATGGTATCACCTATTACAATATTTCCAGATCTTGTGAGGAATGAGTTGGATAATAGGGCCGTGAAAACCAATCTAACCATACCTGCTTGGTTAAAAGAAATAGCAGAGGCGCAAGGAGTAAATTACTCGAAAATATTTCAAACTGCCCTTATGGATTATCTAGGTATTAATGAAGTATCCATGCAAAATAAAAAGTAAAAAGGTGATGTTAACTGCTAATTAAGAATCAAGATACAGATAACGTACGGAAGGGTTTAAATTGTTTTTCGATCTACCGTTACTGTTCAGAGGTATATGGGATTGTCGGAATGTTAAGCCGTGAAATTGACCGGGACAGAGCGGGACAGAGGGACAGGTACCTTGTCCCCTTTGCTAAAATTGTTAAATATATCAAAAACGTTTATAATATAGACAGCAGTTTAAAGTGTGTTAAAGGTGGACGAAAGAATCCTACGTAAAAGAAAGCGAAAGTTAAGACAGAATCAAAAAAATAACTGGTCAATTGGGGCGAGATAATTTTTCGTTATACGAGGCGGAGGATTGATGCAAGTTCTACTTAACGAGCAAAGAGAGTTTATATAAGTTATGCTTAATGAGCATTGCGAATTTAGCGTTAACTATACGTCTGCAACAGCAGATGTACCTTACTAA
>SKGK01000083.1 GCA_007117465.1 Clostridia bacterium
CTATTGACATCTACATAAGAACCTTGTATAATTAATCTCGGTGTTTAAAACAAAAGCATGTGGCCCGGTAGTTCAGTTGGTTAGAATGCCAGCCTGTCACGCTGGAGGTCGAGGGTTCGAGCCCCTTCCGGGTCGCCAAATAAAATAGAAACAACAAAAATTCCACCCGAAAGGGTGTTTTTTTATGCGCTTTTTTTATATAATAGAAGTAAGAAACAAACAAACTGATGCGGAGGTAAAATAATGGATAAAAAAGCATTAATTGTACAAGGCGGATGGGATGGTCATGAACCGTTGAAGGTATCTGAGTTATTTAAAAACATCTTAGAAGAATGTAACTTCGAAGTAGAAATATCAGATACGTTAGATGTATTTTTGGATGTAGAGGCCTTAAAAAAACTTGATTTAATTGTTCCTGTATGGACAATGGGTAAAATCACAAAAGAGCAGGTAGCCCCTGTTATAGAAGCGGTCGCAAACGGAGTAGGTATTGCAGGCTGTCATGGCGGCATGTGTGATGCTTTTCGTGAAAGTGTAGAGTGGCAGTTTATGACAGGTGGCAACTGGGTTTCACATCCAGGGGGGGACAATCTAGAATATGTGGTAAACATCAAAAATACTTCTAGCGAAATTGTAGAAGGATTAGAAGATTTCAAGGTGAAAAGTGAGCAGTATTATCTGCATGTAGACCCTGCGGTAGAAGTACTCGCGACGACACGTTTCCCAACCGTTCATTGGTATCATAGTTCCAATCGTGCTGTTGATATGCCCGTGGTTTGGACAAAAATGTGGGGATTAGGACGTGTATTTTATAATGCACTTGGTCATCATGCAGATGTGTTAGAAGCAGATATGCCCCGGGAAATAATGAAACGAGGCTTTTTATGGGCAGCCGAAGGAAAAGAGATTGCAGCTAAAAACAACTTAGATGTTAGTAAGTTTATAAGTAATGCAAAGATGTTTTAATAATAAGCGAAGGGAGAGAAAAATATGCGTAAAGTGAAAGTAGGAATTATAGGGTGCGGTAATATTAGTAGCATTTATTTAAAGAATCTAACACAAATGTTTGAGAATATTGAAGTCGTTGCATGTGCAGATTTGATGGAGGAGAGAGCAAAGGCACAGGCAAAGGAATTTAATGTTTCTAAGACTTGCTCAGTTAAAGAGCTTTTAAAGGATCCGGCAGTAGAAATTATCGTTAATCTAACAACCCCAGAAGTACATGCAGACATTGCTATAAAAGCGCTTGAAGCGGGGAAACATGTATACGGAGAAAAACCGCTCGCGATTACGCGTGAAGAAGGTAAGAAGATATTAGACACAGCTGAGCAAAAGGGGTTACTTGTAGGAAGTGCGCCTGATACCTTCTTAGGAGGGGGCATACAGACATGTATCAAGCTAATTGAAGATGGCTGGATAGGAAGACCAGTTGCAGCAACCGCATTTATGACGTGTCATGGACATGAGAGCTGGCATCCAGATCCTGAATTTTATTATAAAGTCGGTGGCGGACCGATGTTTGATATGGGACCTTACTACCTTACTGCGCTTATTGCCCTCATGGGTTCGGTAAAGCGTGTAACAGGTTCTGCGCAAAAGTCTTTTGAAGAAAGATTAATTACCAGTGAGCCAAAGCATGGTACTAAGATAAAAGTAGATGTGCCCACACATGTAGCGGGTGTATTAGACTTTAAAAATGGCGCAGTGGGCACTATGATTACCAGTTTTGATGTATGGCATGCGCAGCTGCCACGCATTGAAATCTACGGCACAGAAGGGACGCTTTCAGTGCCAGATCCAAATACATTTGGTGGACCTATAAAGCTTCGACGAATGGGCGCTGAGGAGTGGACGCAGATGCCACTTGCACATGGATTTGCAGAAAATAGTAGAGGACTTGGTATAGCCGATATGGCATGTGCCATTGTAAAGGGAACGCCGCATAGAGCAAACGGCGCGCTTGCTTATCAAGTACTTGACATAATGCATGGCATTCACGATGCAAGTATATCAGGTCAGCATTATGAGATCCAAGTAGCATGTGAAAAGCCCCAGGCAATGCCAGCGGGGATTGCGAAATAGGCGTTGATGGCGCTTATGAACATGCAGCAGTTGTAAATCATTTCAATATACGATATAATAAGAGCAATGAGAATTTATATGAATCGATTAGTTGAAAGGAGTGCAAGTAATGCATGAAAGCAGCATTTTTAGGTATTAATAGTAAATGCTGAGAGTATAAATTGTTAATGATTAGAAAGGATTGAGAAAATGAAGACATATATGTATAAAGACAGTGTATATAGTTTTGAAGGAAATATATCTTTACAGGTAGAGACAGACTGGGTGATGCCGTGGCGTATTGACTATGCTAAACGTGATTTTTATCCTTTTTTAACAAATGAAAGAGCAAAACAGTGTGCAGGCATTCGGCTATGTTTTACGACTAGCAGTCGCAATATCATATTAAATATGACAGATATTGAAGCGGGTACAAAATTAGACCTCGTTGTAAATAATGC
>SKGK01000103.1 GCA_007117465.1 Clostridia bacterium
GTAAACGTAAAATAATCCCCACATTCCAATCCTGCTGAATTTATGAGATAATACTCGTAAACTGAATAGGGGGAAAGTTCAAATGAATTTAGCAGATAACCGAAAACAATGGATTAAGAGAGTATCTGATTATCGCAACAGTGGAATAAATGCGAAAGCATGGTGTGAAAAGCATGGTATCAAGTATTCTGCTTTGCATTATTGGATTACAAAACTTAACAGGGAGAACACATCGACTTCTATCTCTGCAGAAGTCAAATCGAATACCAACTTTGTTTCGATCATCCCAGCATCCATACCACCTCATACCGATACCAGCCTGGTACTTACGATGGATGCCTTTACACTAACCATTCCAAAGGGATTTAATCAGCAGCATCTTTTAAATGTCTTAAAGGTGTTAAAACAATGTTAGGTTGTTACGGTATCTCAGGTGTACATCTGGCTTTAGAACCTGTGGACTTTCGTAAATCTATCAACGGTCTTTCTATTATTGTGCAAGAGTCGTTTGATTTAGATCCTTTTGATTGTTCGCTGTATGTTTTTTGTAATAAAAACCGTGATAAAATCAAGATACTTTTTTGGGAAAACAATGGTTTCTGGTTGTACTATAAACGCCTAGAAAAGGGGCGGTTTGATTGGCCAGAGAAAAGTACCAGTCAAAAAGCTATAGCTGTCAGTGAGCGAGAACTAAGCTGGTTGCTAGATGGTTTGCCAATGAAGCAAGCCAAAGCCCATAAACCCATTCGCGAACGACTGATTATCTAAGGTAAAATGCCCTAAAACCCTTGATATATCTAGCTTTTTTCGTCATTTTGCGAATAGATTTTTTCATAGATTTATGGTATCATAAGTCTATGAAAAATTTTAAAGAAATACCTCAACCTAATTTAAAAAAGATAGACGATTTACAACAGTTGCACGATGAAAATCAGCGCTTAACATTACAAAATGAACAGCTTCAAGCCAAACTTTCTTGGTACGAAGAACAATTTCGTTTAAGTAGGCATCGACAATTCGGCTCATCAAGTGAGAAGACGGCTCATCCTGAGCAAATATCGGTATTCAATGAAGCTGAAATGCTTGCTGATAAAAAAGTAGACGAACCAGTTATGGAAGACATTCAGTATAAGCGTCGTAAGCAAAAGGGCAAACGTGAAGCTGATCTTAAAGATCTTCCCGTGGAACGGGTTGAGTATCGTCTTGCAAACGACGAATTAGTCTGCTCAATTTGTGATGGAAATCTTCACGAAATGACAACGGAAGTCCGCAAGGAACTTAAGGTTATTCCAGCACAAGTAACGGTTGTAGAACATGTTCGTTATACTTACACTTGCCGCACTTGCGAGGTGCAAGAAGAACACCCACCGATTATCACGGCAACTATGCCAAATCCTATTTTGGCTAAAAGTTTAGTGTCACCTTCGTTATTGGCATACATAATGAATAATAAATATACGTTAGCATTGCCATTATATCGCCAAGAACAAGAATTTAATCGGATTGGTATTCCGATAAATCGTGCTAACATGGCAAATTGGATTATACACGGAGCTAACCACTGGCTAAAGCTTCTTTACGACCGACTACATGAGATACTTGTCAGTAAGGACATCTTACATGCTGACGAGACGGATCTTCAAGTACTTAATGAAGACGGTCGGGATGCACACAAGATGTCTAAAATGTGGCTCTATGCTACTGGACATACAGACGAATCCATCTATCTCTACGATTATCGAACGACACGTGCAGGTAAACATGCCGAGAAGTTTCTCGAACTATTCAAAGGTTATCTGCACACCGATGGTTATAGTGGATATAATGCGGTAGGAAACGTCAAGATCATCGGTTGCATGGCACATGTGCGTCGCAAATACAAAGATGCGTTAAAAGCCATAAAGGATCAATCTACGACCTCTTATGCAAAATCAGAAGAAGGTCTTGATTACTGCAATCGGCTCTTCGCTCTCGAAGCTGAGTGGAAAGAGCTGACACCAGAAGAACGTCATAAAAAGCGCCAAGAAAGCATGAAACCCATTCTTGACGATTTCTTGGCATGGGCAAAAAAATTAAAACAACAGGCACTACCTAAAAGTTCATTAGGTGGGGCTATTACATATACTCTTAATCTATGGCCTAAACTGATTACAATTCTTGAAGACGGACGGCTTGAATTATCTAATAATCGAGCTGAGCGAGCAATCAAACCGTTTATAATAAATCGAAAAAACTTTTTGTTTTGCAATACACCTAAAGGTGCTCAGGCTAGCGCTATTGTACAAAGCATTGTAGAGACAGCGAAAGGCAACAACTTAAAGCCTTTGGATTACTTAAGCTATTTATTCGAGAAATTACCAAACATCAACATTAATCAAAAAGAGGAATTGGATGATCTGCTTCCATGGTCAGATAAAATCCCTACCTCATGTAAAAACCTCAAAAAAGAATAATATGTGTAGTCTATGATTCCCGCATTATTGTTAATGTGGGGATTATTTTACGCTTAC
>SKGK01000025.1 GCA_007117465.1 Clostridia bacterium
CTTTGTTTACAGATAACTTGTTGATTAGTAAAGGAGAGGAACATAATGAAAAAGATATTAAGAATATTATTGACACTAGTACTAGTTAATACCATAGTATTTTCATTTCAGTTATACGCAATGGAGGATTCACATGTTCAAGGATATGAAAAACTACCAGATGACATTGAGCATATTAAAAATGATGTAGCTTTACATGACTTAGAAACAATAGATATGCTTGAAAAAACTTCTAACCGAAGCATAGAGAATAATGGTATTAAAAGAGAAGTTCTTTTAAACAGACTTGATGACAAGAGCATACTTATAGAAGATGATAATGAGCTTGTTCTAATTTATAAAGTTCGATATACTGTTGAAGAGGATGCCGTTACAAGGTCGCCAATTGTAACAGGTTATCGAATAGATTCTGAGTATTATTCGTATAACAATATGACAATAAATCTCTCGGTGAGAATAGACTACAACAAAGATTTAGGCTATCAAGATGGATCAGGTGCTCAGCCAGTTAAAATTACGAAAAGTACATATTCTTTCGAAGCAGGAAGTGCATATTATAATAATAGACTTGGTGTAGATCAAATTGAAAAAGAAGCCATACAGTATGGACCTGCATATCCATCTGGAAGCTATAAAGCACTGGATTATAGTGGTACTAAAACATACTCAGGCTGGATATTTAGTGATTCCCATGTAGTAAATCATTATCCCTCAAATTATTCATTAATGAAAGATGGTGTTGCAGGAGGGTTTATTTTTGCTGATGGATATTTTAATGTTGTAAATTATGTAATAGCCCCACCATATAATAGTTGGTCTATTGGTACAGTAAGTCGTAGCGCTTCATATGGAGCTCCTCATACCAGCTAGTTACAAATTGCTCACATTTATTAATTAATATTTAGAAGGTGAGTCATGTACTGCTTTTCATTTTTGCGATGGATTTTTTTAATAAGGTTGATATGTATAAGAGAGATTTTAACTGTTATGCTAGAATCAATATGAACACTAGAATCTTTAAAAAGATTAGGAGCTGGCAACGGTTATTTCCGTGGGGCAAAGACCCCGTCTAGGAGCTTGGCTGGCACTCAGTGTATGAATAGATGGAACGAAGGAAGTTGGGACACGATCCCCATAGACACGGAAGGTTCATCATCATAGTTGATCAGAGGGAAAATAGCCTTTATAAAGCAAACAAAGAGGATGATTTATAAGCTATGCCCACTTATGAACTATTCGGTACTTGATACTACGATATTCATCACGGTTCGTCGCTGTTTTGAGGTAAATAAAAAACGTCAAAGCCTTGAAAAACTTACATTTTAGGCTTGACAGAATAGGAAGGTGATAAAAATCAAAAAAAATAAGCTGCATATTGTAAAAATGTTTACTTATATAATTATCTATACATTGATGATCTTGGTGTTTTATTTGTTACATTATCATGCTACTGAAACCAAGAACTCATTTGAATTTCCTAGCATAGTTTTACATATATCTCCAATAGTCATGATTTTATTTGGCATATTGCTAAATTTTGAGAGAATTATAGAAATAATTAATGTAAAAGGGAAAATATCTGTAGATTGGTTAAGGCTAGTGATTGTTGTGGTACCACTGACTGCAATAAGTTTTTTGAATCTACTTCAATATAGTCAGTTTTTTCATTATATCCTATTGACTAATTATATCAGACCACCAGTTATCTTTGTTGCACAGTTTTTACAAGGATTCTTATTAGTCAGTTGCTTTGCAAAAAAGCGATTTAGAAAGTAGTGATTAAGGTTATACTCTGATCTCGGTCAGGTGCAAGCTACCTAGAAGTTAAACTTTTCATTCTGAAAAGTGCTTCTAGTCCCTTGCTTCGCAAGAAAAATCAAAATTATTTTATCATCAAAAATAAAAAAATTAATAAATAGTTTTTCATAAACCCTCTATTCGGCGTCTGAGTAGGGGGCTTTTTTTGCTTGAAAATATTCAACATTCATATAAAAATGTGCAGAAAAAATAGGAAATCACCTATTTATTTTGTCTTTAGAAGTAGAGGTTTTTTTGGTTTGTACAAAAAGTGCGTCACTTACTCTCGGAAATCTGCTTGATAAATGAGAAAACTGATGTCTTTAAAAAATATTAGACATGAAACGACAGATAGAAATATTACAGTTTCATTACAAATTGGCAAAAAGTTCGTCCACCCACCCCTGTTTTTCGGCTTATAAGTAGGGGGAACTTTTTGTAACCAGTCAATTAGCAAAATAAGGAGTGTGAATACATGAGATTTTTGAACACAGAACATGAGAACAAGTTAATGAATTTGCTTCATCGGGATGGGACACATCCCAAGGATAAGAAAAGAATTTCTCTTTTCTATATCCTGTCAGGTAATGATGCAGAAGTTTAGCCTCAATATCAGCAAACCATAAGTTTATCAGTATTTTAGATACATAAAAATAATGTCGCAAATTCGGTGAATTTTTCTTCATTTTGGTGTATAATTAACCAGAATGGA
>SKGK01000191.1 GCA_007117465.1 Clostridia bacterium
CTTGATTTATAAACGGCTTAATTGTTTGTGATGCAACATAATTCCCCAAAGCCTTAGTTGAACTACTAACTTTGCTTGAAGTTTTATCTTCGGCAATACTTTGTGCTTGACCTGTCATTTGATTTGAATCTTGCATATCGCCATTTATATTTATATTTATTTCATATTGTGCCATTTATTCTCCTATTAAATAAAACCTATCATTATGCCTGCATAATCAGACCACACTGGTGCATTTTGATATGCTGATAAACTTGCAGTTGGAACTCTTATTTGTCCCGTTGAAGATGTTATGCCCGTTCCTGAAAAAGCAGTTGAACTCAGTGTCGGCGGGGTTATTGCCCTAACTTCAACCTTTGTTAAACTTGAACAATTTTGAAAAGCAAATTCCGCAATATTTGAGACATTGCTTGGTATTTTCATAAATGATAAACTTGTGCAACCTTTAAATAATCCCTCTTTGAGTTCTGTTAATCCTGTTCCCAAATAAACTATATCTGAACCATCTGGATTTGTTAAAAAAGTGCAATTTTCAAAAGCATATTTCCCAATACTTGTTATACTATTTGGAATCTGTATCTCTTTTAAATTGGAGCAGTTTTTAAAACAATATTCGCCTATTGTTAATAATCCCTCATCTGAAAATGTAATTTCCTCTATTGAAGAACAATTTTCAAATGCACTGTTACCTATGTTTCTGATAGTCGAAGCAATTGCAAAATCTGATGAATATCCGCCAAAAATATCCTTTTCACTGGATGTTAAATCAACACAATCTTTAAATGCTGAATCTCCTATATTTTCTAACTTATAAGGGGGTCTAATTACTTTTAAATTAGAACATCCTTGAAAACAGCCTTCTTCAAAATCAACTCTCAATGGTTCTTGATAAGAATCTGAAAAATATACCTCTAATAAATTTGTAGCCCCTTCAAAAGCAAACTCTTTAACAATAGTGGGCATAGTTGGGATTGTATAAACCGTCTCTAGATTAGCAGGTGCGTATTTTATAAAACTTACACCATCTGCAGATGTCAACTCTTTAATACCAGCCCAATAATTAGAATTATTTTCATCCACAAATATATTCGTCAATCCTATGCACCCTCTTAAAAAGTTATCGCCTATACTAGTAACATTTTCAGGAATTGTTATAGTCTCTAAATATGCATTGCTTTTAAACGCCTCGTTTCCTATAGTTTCTAAACTATCTGGCAAGTATATTGATTCAAATCTTGAATGGGAAAAAGCATTATCTCCTATTTCTTTCAATTTACTTGTAGGATTTATTTTTATATTATTTAGTTTTTGTCTAAAAAATGCCTCTGCTTCAATATGTGTAACACTATCAGGAATATTTATATCTTCTATTTTCCCTGTAAAAGGCGCTGGTTCAATACCCTGATAACTAAATGCCTGACTTTTTATTCTTTTTAAACCCTCTAATAGAGTTATCTTTTTTGCATAGTATAGCACTAACCCATCTAATCTAGAACTTCCCTCTCCAATATTTAATAATTGATAATCATGTGTTTCTTCAAGATATTCGATATTATAACTATTCCCAATAATAATATTTTCTGCAATAGAATTAATCCCTGTTAACGCAATTGTTCTAATTCCAGGAACCGATGTAATTATTTGATACTCTATATCTTCAAGCTTTAAGAGTTTTGATAAAATCAAATCAAACCACTCTTCATCAATAGCCGTTGCTTTAAAAGCCACCAAAGAATAATTGCCAACTTCGTCATAAGAATGAACAATTTGTTTTTCTGATGTTTTTGTAAAACTCCCATCTCCCCAAAATATAAATATTTCTTCTCCATCTGGATTTAAAATAAATAAATCAAAAGCTCCTTCTTCAACTGATATCTCTTCGAAAATCCATACATTATCAGCATACTCTAATAAATCAGGCACTCCTTCAACCAAAGGCAAATTAAACCCAACATTAGAGTTCTTAACTAAACTAGCCTGCAAATTCCCAAACACGCAAATATAAGCATTCTCGGTATTTCTACCCTTGATATAAAGCATATGGGCGTATTCATCGCCTGTTAAAAGTTCTTCTTCTATCGCATCGCCTAAACTACTGCTAATTTGTGGCACTACTAAATCCAGTCCAAACCCATTTGTTTGCATCACTGCCTTTGTTCTTTTATTATCTCCAAAAGGTTGATTTTCAGCTATCTTTGTTCTACTAATAACAGCGTTTGTATACCCTACTTCTTCTCCATCGATATATATTTCCCACTCATTCGAGTTAACTCCGTTCTCAAAAAATGTCAGTCCAATATTCGTAACCAAAGGAACACAATCATTTATATAACCCAAACTCATTTTTGGAAGTGTTGTTGAAGCCCCAATAACATAAGTCGTTGAATATGTTGTTAATCCAAACTCTTCTGCAAAAGTCTTAAAATTATAACTGTCTATAAAATCTCCGAGTATCTGTCTTAATTCTATAACTTCAAGGCTATTTCCATCGGTATTTTTACCCCTA
>SKGK01000092.1 GCA_007117465.1 Clostridia bacterium
ATACGTAGGATTCTTTCGTCCATCTTTAACACACTTCAAACTTCTGTCTATATTATAAACGTTTTTGATATATTTAACAATCTTAGCAAAGTAATTTTTTCTCAAAGAGCATTCCTCCATTTCGATTAATTATAGCACGAAATAGAGGAAAATCCACCGAATTTGCGACATTTTTTTATATTGCTCAAATGCTTGATAAATAAATGATTTGAGGAATATCCAATTATATCCTTTTATTTGTCATACGTACATCACCTAAATAGGTGATATAGTCTGAAATACGAACCGTCTTTCCTTGTAAATTTTGAAGTTGAAAATCTGGCACGCGAATCACTATTAGAAGAGCTTTTATGCTGCGAAAACCAAATATTGTACAGTATCAACTTCCACCTAAAAATGGGAGTCCAGAGGAGGTTGCGCGGCAATGTTATTACTCAATTCAATTACATTTATCAATAATGAACTTAAATTTTCAATTAACCTCTATGATATTTCCATTTAAATCTATCTTAACCAAATTAACTTCATCAAACGTATACATCTCATTATTAAAAATGGCTAGTGGATACGCATTGGATATAACCTCTGTTTTTTGGCTCCCATCTGTTTTGATGCGACAAAGGCCTTTACCTCTTACATAAATATATACCCAAGCACCCACTTCATAAAGGGCTAGTCTTGCTGGTCCCCATCCAAAAAGATCCATATCCTGCGCAATCTTCGTTTTCCCAGTACCATCTATTTGAATACCATACAGGTTTTTGTCCTGCGTGACATAATAGATGTTATCGCCAAATACCGTAAATATTCTCGTTGGCTCGATATCCACTATTTTTTTAGAATTACTAAAAGAACTTGCGCCTCGATCTATCTCTTTTGCATCATAGCGCAGTTGGTAGATGGTAGCCGTTGTATTGTCCTTAGAAGAAGCTATATAATAGATACCAGCATCTGTATAGACCATATTTCCAGGGGTATGGTCAAACTGCTCTAAGTGTGTTCGGCTTGTTCCATCTGTTTTAATCTTATAAATTCTGGTTTTACCATCTGAGGCACTAATCTGATAATACAACCAATCTCCCTGCAACATCAAATACATTGGGTTCCCACTTTTAGAAGCACGGCACAAATCTCCAATAGATGAAGTGCTACCATCTGTTTTCAAAATCTCAATTGAGGGCCCGCCCACAGAGAAATATAGGGTTTCATCTTTAACATTTAAATACATGGCATTATAGTTTTTATTTAATGGAATACTTTGTTTCTCGCTTCCATCTAACCTCATTTTATTAATCACTTTGTTATTGCTAAAAGGATTTTGGTAATAAAAATATGCTTGATCCATCGTCACCTGTCCCATATTAAGCATATTAGACGAAGTGTTTCCCCAGCTTGAAGGAACAATAGAAGACGAAGCGGTTAACCCTGATGTTTCTTGGGTCTGCTGTGTTGAATCTTTCTGTTCTCTCTCTTTTCCTCTATATGGATTGTCTTTTGTTCCTTTTCCATAGATTAAATAAGCAGGGTCTACATTTATAAGCGGTCTTATCCCAGGAGCAGCACCATACGCAGGTGCTATTTTAAGCATCCCATCTTCTGCAACATAATATAAATACTGATGGCTATCTGCAAGCGGTGTTCTAAGCCAGTATATGTGAGGCGTATTTATGTCAAAAGAATCTGCTACTTCATTTAAAACACGGCTTTTCTCATATGCTTTTTCGGTTACATATCCTTTAATTTCAATATTATTGTGTAACACATACTGCTTTATTTCTTCTATAGATGGAAGTCTTACTTTATCTGTTGCCATTTTATAATAAGCATCTGCATAATTTATCAAAACAGTATCTATCATGAACTTTTGACGCTCAGTAACATCAGGCACATACTTATCTAAAACTGAATTCCCTCCGTCTGTGCCAATGTAAGTAGCTTCTAGGCGAGGTAAAACAACCTTATATGCTACTTTTTTCATAGCATTTCGTTCCTCTTTTGTAAATCCGTGTAAAAACCCTGGCTCATCAGCATATCCATCTACATTCCAAGCCATATATGCATCAGTTGGCCTGTTATGTGTATACTTAACAACCTTATTATCGCTATTTAACCATTCTTTTATATTAGATTCTAGCCAATAGTTGCTGCCAAATCTAGCTCTTAGATTGTTTTCATCTCTACCACCCGGGGCATCGCCACTTGCATCAAAAGTTTTTAATGAAATAATTTTATCAGCAAAAAGCGTTGCGCCGTTATTATCTATATTGACGATCTGCCATAAAATTGGTTCATCATTATATTCCCCAAACGCTACATAATCGCCTACACTCAGATTTGTTTTTACTGGTTTTTCTGGTGGCTTTTTACCTGTTGAAGCATTAAGTGCCATAGCCGCATTTACCATGCCACCCGTTATGGTTTTTCCTTGTAAGCTTTCTAAAGGATTATTTCTAGCTGAATCAAGAATACGGTTTTTAATTTTTATAGGGTCTTTTTCCCCTGTAC
>SKGK01000199.1 GCA_007117465.1 Clostridia bacterium
ATTAATGCCATCAATAAATTTTCTTCGTCATATCCAGTTGCTGCAACAAAAGCATCCATGGATGATAAATCTTCCTCTTCTAAAAGCTTTGTATCTGTGCCATCTCCATGGATGACTAATGTACCCTCTAAATTCTCCGACAAATATTCGCAGCGCAACTGCTCTTGCTCAATAATTTTTACCTTTATACCAAGCGCCGCTAACTTCTCAGAAAGATAATACCCTACTTTGCTTCCACCTAAAATCATGACTTTTTTAACATGCTTTGTTTTAACCGGAATATTACATAACCTTGCAAAATTATCTATATTATCCTTTGTCCCTGTTACATATATAATGTCATTTTTCTCTAGCGTTGTTCCTCCATGAGGAATAATAACCTGCCCCTCTCGCGATATTGCCGTAATTAAAAGACCTTTCATGTTGTCTAATGTCATGATTTTTTTGCCTACAAGCGCTGTCATATCCGCTATATTAAAATCTACCATTGACACTTTTCCCTGTGCAAAATCTCCTGAATAAAACGTATAACTTTTCAAAAGATGCCTGATAATTTCATTTGCAGTTGCGAGTTCAGGATTAACAATATGGTCAATAGACATTTTAGTTTTAATAAAGTCTAGCTGCTGTGCATATTCTGGATTCCGAATTCTTGCTATGGCTTTGCTGCATCCTAACTGCTTAGCTAATGAGCAAATGATAATGTTTGTTTCATCACTGTCTGTCACTGCTATCATTAAATCATATGTCTGTATTTTAAGTTTCTTTAATGTTTCAATTTCTACACCATTCGCCCTTACCGTCAATACATCTAAATGTTCGGTAATACGTTCTAGTACATTTGCACTAATATCCATCATCGTAACATCACAGTTGACATTAATTAAAGCTTCTGCTAATTTGTTGCCTAATTTGCCCGCGCCTACAATAATGACCTTCATTTCCCTCTAACGCCCCTCTTCATCCCTTATTTTGCTTTGTATTTTAATACTTTTATCTATTATAGCACATTAACAATTTTTTTCAAAGTTTATCTTTTTTTATGGGTGCATAAAATTTATTTGAATAATATTCTGGAAGGAACGTTACGGAAAGGGTTAGAGCCTATTAACGCAGCGAAGGAGAAGCAGCATCTACTGTTTGAGTGTTAGCGAGTTTGATGCAGCCCGTAGCAAGTTTATAGGCTCTTATCCTTGTAGAAAAGTGATTGGAATAATATTCTTCAAATAAATTTTATGCACCCTTTTTTTATACCACACTTACTTTATATTCATTTAGCCACATATCGACTTGTGCGAGATACGCAAATATCTGTGCACTTGCCATGAGCTGACCAAACCAAGGTTTCCCAAAGCTAGCACCCTCTGTATCAAGCATTTGCTGAATTGCTTTTTTATTAATAAGAGGCTGTATCTTGGCATTTTTATCATTTAAAACATGTTGCAATAAATTTTTTGACTGTTTATAATAATTCGGATGATGCGTTTTAGGATATGGACTTTTCTTGCGCCATAGTACATCTTCTGGCAAAATACCCCTTAGTGCTTCTCTTAATAATCCTTTTTCTCTGTTTTTATAATATTTCATTTCCCAAGGAATATTCCACAAATATTCTACAATCCGATGATCACAAAATGGCACCCGCACTTCTAGTCCAGACGCCATACTCATGCGATCTTTTCTATCTAAAAGTGTCGTCATAAACCATGTTAAATTAATATAAAACATTTGTTTCATACGTTTTTCTTTTGCGCTTATCTCGGTTGGCATTTCTATTTCATCTAGTGTCTGGTGATATCTTTGCTGCATATATTCCTTCGGCTCTATATATTGTAACACTTCATTAGACAATAGGCCTGCCCTCTCTGCTGTTGCCTGCGACCACGGAAATCCTGAAGCGTTTAACATTTCGTCTCTATAATACCAAGGATATCCCCCGAAAACCTCATCCGCACATTCTCCCGAAAGCGCTACTGTAGCTTGTTTTTTTACTCTCTTGCAAAAAAGATAAAGCGAGGAATCTACATCTGCCATCCCAGGTACGTCTCTTGCTATCATTGCCGCTTTTAATGCGCCAATTAATTCGTCTGAACCTAAAACTATGCGCTGATGATGCGCATCTAAATGCCTTGCCATACGCTCGGCCCATGGCGCATCTTCATTGGGCTGAAATATAGATTCTTTAAAGTACTTGTTGTTATCCTTATAATCAATCTCATAAGTAGATAATTTTTCCTTTCCTTTTTCTAAGTTCTGCTTCGCTGCTACAGCAGTAATGGCACTTGAATCTAATCCTCCTGATAAAAAACAACATATCGGTACATCTGATACCAATTGGCGTCTAATTGCATCTAGCACAAGGGTTCTTACGCGATATAACGTGCTTTTAAAATCGTCTCTATGCTCTTTGTTTTGCGGCTGCCAGTACCGCTGTATGTTTAATCCTTTTTGATTATATATAAGTACGTGCCCAGGACGCAACTCATAAATATCCTTAAACACCCCACATCCGGGTGTACGTGCCGGTCCTGCCAAAAATATCTCGCTTAGTCCTTGTCCATCAATAACTGGCTTTATCTGGGGATGTGCAAGTAATGTTTTGATCTCGGAGCCAAAAATAAGCTGATTTTTTTTATGTGTATAAAAAAATGGTTTTACCCCCATACGGTCTCTTGCTGCAAATAGAATCTTTTCCTTAGTATCCCATATCGCAAATGCATAAATGCCGTTTAGATATTCTATGCATTTTATCCCCCATGCCATATACGATAAAAGGAGCACTTCCGTATCACAATGTCCCTCAAATACAAATCCTTTCTTTTGTAATTGTTCTCTTAAGTCTTGAGCATTATAAAGTTCGCCATTGTAAACCAAGATGATCTTTTGCTTCCCCTGACTGCGTATCATCGGCTGCGCCCCACCCATTGGGTCAATTACAATCAACCGCCGATGTACAAGCCCCACATCATCTGATGCCCATACTCCTTCTGCGTCGGGCCCTCTAGGTATCAATGTCTGTGCCATTTTATTAAGTACATCTTTTTCTTTAGAAATATTTTTTCCCCATGCTACCCATCCAGCAATACCACACATAAAACTCACTTCCTTCTTCGATAATCATTAATTGTGTTTTTGCGCTCCAAACAAAAGACGCCCCGAATAAATAGGATTACCTATTTTACTCAGAGGGCGCCATTGTCCTCACAACATATTTCCTTATGTATTATTATATGAACCCTTTCTAGATAAGTGACAATTTATTCCGTAATAAATTGAAGGTTTTTATCTTTTTTCTTGCGTTTTTTATCATTTTATGGTATACTTATTTTATCATAAATTAATATGCTGTGATTAACAAAGGCATTAAGCTAACTGCTATATGCCAGTTAGCTTAATGCCTTTTTTATTTATAGTAAGGAGGAATATAAATGAATAAATTATTTTTAATGCTTGCATTTGTTGGTTCTTGTATCTACTTTGAATATGCATTTATACCGATTGCATGGGTGAGAATTACACTTTACCTCCTTGTAATGGCCTGCTTCGTCTTTTGGCGAAATGTAGCTCAAAACAAAAAAGTTACGCGCATTATTACTCTTACACACGCTATATTAAATGGCAATTATGCTTATAAAATAGATACTAGAAAATATCCTAAAATACTCTCTACCATTATTCATAGCATCTTAAAACTTAAAGATAAATTAGTGAAATATATCTTTGAAATGCAAGTTGCCTCTAACCAGATTTCTGCCGTATCACAACAGCTTTCTGATACTTTAGAGGAAAATAATGCATTTACTCAAAAACTGTACCAAGAGACAAAGCAGCTTACTCAGTTAAATACCAATAGCCAACAAAATATTACGGTCACAATTGATGTTATCAAGGATAT
Source organism: Clostridia bacterium (assembly GCA_007117465.1). Lineage (GTDB taxonomy): Bacteria > Bacillota > Clostridia > SK-Y3 > SK-Y3 > SKGK01. Next base: position 3,896 of record SKGK01000199.1, read on the forward strand.
TGTACGTATTGTAGACGATATTAAAGTAACCTCGCAAAATATGCAGCATACAAGCACGCAATCTAAGCAAAATATCGCCCAAAGCCTAACGCAGATTCTAGAAATTGTTAGTTCCGTTAAAGGCATTCATGCTTCTATTGATATTACGGCGAAATATATAGATAAGTTAAATGTTGCATCTAAGGAAATTTTTCATATATTAGACACTGTTGATTATATTTCTAAGCAGACTCACCTTTTATCCTTAAATGCTTCCATCGAATCTGCTAGAGCAGGCACTTACGGTAAGGGGTTTGGGGTTGTTGCTGATGAAATCCGTTTGCTTTCTGAAGAAAGCAAACAAGCAGTAGAAGAAATTTCAAAGCGCCTTAACTACATTACCACAGAAGTAGGAAATGTTACCGACAAAATGCATGATAACCTCAAAAGCACAAATAAAAGTGTTGCATGTTCCACCCGTGTTGAAGAAAGCCTTCATAAAATAGAACAATCTTATCATAACGTTGAAGAAATGATTAATAGTATTATCATACTTTCTGAAAAAGAATATATCCTTGCTCAAGATATCACCACAAAAATTAATAATGTAGAAAATATATCCAAAGAGGTAGAAAATGGATTTAACATGCTTTATAATTCGGTAGGACAACAAAAACAGAGTTTAAAAAATATAAGTGTTCTAAGAAGTGAATTGAAAAACGCTGCACACAGCCTCTCCATCCTTTGTGAAAATGCAGACATAAATATATTGGAGATCAATGCCTCTAAAATCGAGGAAATTTCCGAGTCGGTCATCGCGACGTTAACGCAACAAATCCTTAACGCAAATGAAATTTTCGCGATGGAAACCCAACCGCATAAAATGCTCCTTGATAACTTTTTGAAAAGCAATACATCTATTGAAGCCATTTGGACAAATGATGTAAAAGGCAACTTTATTTATTCAAATCCGCCTGCTGGCATTGCAAATGCTAAAATTCGAGAATGGTTTAATAAGAGCATTACAGGAGAAATTTACGTATCTCAAGTATATATATCGGCTATTACTAGAAACCCTTGCATTACCGTCTCTTTACCCATTAAAAATTCTTCTGACAATACTGTCGGGGTGATTGGAGCAGATTTGAAGATACAGCTTAGCACTATGTAAAACTAAGCTTCCTCTACTTTTGAGTTTAATGTGCATAGAAATTTGTCTAAATAACTAAAAACCTGATTAATAGCTATGATTTCAAATCATAGCTATTATGGTGTACCCGTTAACTTTCTATTTCATTTTCTTCATATAGCATAATGGTATCAATAAATTCTCTTTTGTTAGCAAAAATCTCAACCATTGCATCTACTACCTCTCCTTTAAATTGCATTTCTTTGTTTTTTATTAATTCTTCCATTGCCTCTTCTGGTGATAATGCTTTACGGTAAGGCCGAGTGGATGTCATCGCGTCAAAAGCATCCGCCACCGCAATGATTTGTGCGTGTATACCTGACGCATCACCTTTTAATGTATTGGGATATCCTTTCCCATCTATTCTTTCATGATGAAAAGTAATTGCATCTATGATTGTATTTGATAACCCTACAGGCGCTAGTATTTTTTTGCTAATATTAGGATGTTCTTGTATCTCACGATATTCTTCTACTGTAAGTGGATCCTTTTTTAACAATATGTTATCACTAATCCCTATTTTCCCTATATCATGTAATATTCCGGCAACTTTGATTTGTTCAACTTGTTGTGCTTCTAAGTTTAACTGGGTTGCAATTTGCACCCCATACCGTGCAACACGCTGCGAATGCCCTTGGGTATACTTATCTTTTGCCTCTACCGCTGCGATCAAAGCGTCAATCGTTTTTACAAAATATTCCTTAGCATTATGATACATCATCGCATTGTCTATAGCGACAGATGCATTGTTTGAAATAGAGTGCATAAAACTAACTTCTGCATCATTCATTTTTCTATTTGTACCAATTACTATTACTCCTAATTTTTTCCTTTTATTTGTAAGCGGTAAAAACAGTAAATCATTTATTTTTTCCTCTGTTTTCTTATATTGATTGTCCTCATATACAAACCAGTTTTTTTGAATTTCATTCGTATGAATAATTTGATTATTTAACAAAGCCTTCCCCATCTTATCTTGATATATGTCAATCACAGGGAACATCTGCTTAGGACACGTCTCCTTAAAATATGACCCAGCAAAAGCTCTTACCTTAAGGTTTTTTCCACTCTCATCTAACAACCTTACAAGCGTCATACACGCACCTAGTTGCTCAGATATTTCTGTACCAATTGTATAGAGCACCTTATCAAGTTCAATGGTAGAATTCAAGGATTTACTGAGGCTATGTATCATCGCAATTTCCTTATTTCTTTTTAATATCTCGCCTTCCATGAATTTTTTTTGCGTGACATCTCGAATTACAACCTGTGTACCTAATATATTGCCTTGAAATACATACTGTGTAAATTTACATTCTGTCAAAATACACTCTCCATCTTTTTTTGTAAATTGTATTTCCATCGGTACAAAGGAACATTGTGCTAATTGTTGTTGTATGTCTTGAAGCAATGTATATACTTGATTACTGTCTGCATCAATAAATTTTGTAATATCACACCCTATCACTTCTTTTTTCTGATATCCTAAAATTTTATAAACCATATCATTTACAAAAATGATTTTTTCATTGTGATCAAAGGCACATAAGATGTCTGGGATATTTTCCACTAGTGCATGATATTTATCCTCTGCTTCTTTAAGCTGATCCATTGCTGCTTGTAGTTGTCCATACGATGCTTCTAATTCTAAATTGTTTTCTTGAAGCTCTATGTTTTTTTGAAGCATTTCTAAATGCTGGCGTTCTATTTCATGATGTGTATTTTTTAAGCTTTGAGCCATTAGATTAAAGCTTTGGGCAACTTTGCCGATCTCATCTTTTTTATTTACTTCAATTGTGTAATTTAGGTTACCACTCTCAATCGCTTCGATTCCTTTTAGCACTTGTTTAAATGGTGCTGTCATATTTTTTGCAATGTATATTGAAGCAATGGCAACAAGCACTAACCAGCTCAAGATAATGGTCACAATGGAAGGATTTTTCAAAATAATAACGTCATCGGTTATCATGCCCACCAAAAGCACAATAGATATGAGCGCTACCATAGATAATGCTATTAAAATGCCAAATATAGTGCTTAAACGTACTTTAAACGATAGCTTTTTCACACTATTTCATCCTCCTTCTCCTTATTACATTGAATTTAAATAGTGTATACTGCAATTTTTACAAAAAAGTGTATGTTCACATAAGTCCCTTAATTTCTATTATACTATTATTTTCATCCTTTATCAATATAATATTTTGACTTGTTAAATTGTACTACTAAAACCTGCAAAGTTAAACCTACTGATAATTTTATCTTATTTTTAGTAATTTCTACTATTTAGGGGTGTATACTCCATTTTAAAAATTCACAAAAAACACGCAATAACTTGACAGTAGCTATTATACTAGCATAAAATGATAGTATAGAAAAATGCTTGCTTACTTTAAAGAAAACACTCAAAAAGGGGGAGCTTTTATGCTCATACTACTTGGTATCTTTGTTTTTATTTTTGGGTTAGTGGTTATTAGTTTCGGCGCTTCTTCACACTCAACAACAGAATACGCACTTTTATATCTATCTTCTGTTATCACTGTCTGTATGGGGTTTTTAGTACGCACAATAAAGACCCATACAGCAGCACAAACAAAAGACCAAGACAAAAAAGAAGCTTCTTGGGTCGATTTTTTAGACAATGTTAATGACTCAAGCGAAGAATCTTCTTGTGTTAGCAGTAAAAAGGAGTAACCCTTAGCGGATACTCCTTTTTACTCTTTACCTTTTATTACCCTTTCCGATTTGCAGGTTCAATATTAATTTTACTTCCTTTGATTTGATTATCTTTCATAATCATTAATACTTCTTTTGCATATTCTCTTGGCACTTCTACAAAAGTATATCGATCATAAATATCAATAGATCCTATTAAATTTCCTGCTAACCCTGTGTTGCCAGCAATACTTCCAACAATATCTTTTGCGCCTACTCTGTGGTTGCGCCCGACATTAACAAATAATCTTACCATGCCTGGTGCCGCTCCTGTATCGCCATAATCTTCCGTTTCCACTTCTTCAACTTTTTCTTTTGTTAACGCTATTTTCAGTAGTGCTGCTGCAATATCTATTGATGTATAGTCTTCTCCCGCTAACTTTTCGATGATGTGGCGCTGCTCATTTAAATTGTTATTGTCAATCGCATCTTTTACTTGTTCCAAAAATAAATTTATTTTTACTTCTTGCACATCATTCATAGACGGAACTTGATTGAGTACAATCTTTTTCTTGGTGTACCTTTGAATATCTTTCATTTTATAAATCTCTCGACCTACCACAAAGGAAAAAGCACGTCCTGTTCTGCCTGCACGACCCGTTCTTCCTATTCTGTGTACATAATACTCTTCATCTTGTGGCACATCATAATTAAATACCGCTTCTACATCATCTACATCAATCCCTCTAGCCGCTACATCTGTAGCAACCAAAACATCAATAGTACCCTTTCGAAATTTATTCATTACCCTGTCTCTAACTTGTTGCTTCATATCTCCATGAAGACCATCAGCAAAAAAACCTCTTAATTGAAGTGTATTTACGAGCTCGTCTACCTTCCTTTTAGTATTACAAAAAACTAAAGAAAGTTTCGGATTATACATATCAATAAGCCTACATAAAATATCTGATTTCATTTTCTCTTTTACTTCAAAATAAATCTGCTCTACATTAGGTACCGTTAACTCTTTGTGTACTACTTTTACTAATTGGGGATTCTTTTGATACTTTTTGGTTAACTGTAAAATGGCCTTAGGCATTGTAGCTGAGAACAATACCGTCTGTCTTTGTGCAGGCATCTGTTCTAATATCGTTTCAATATCTTCTCTAAAACCCATATCGAGCATTTCGTCTGCTTCATCTAAAATAATCGTTTTTACAGCATCCATCTTAAGCGTTTTACGGCGCATGTGGTCCATAACACGCCCTGGCGTACCAATGATAATTTGTATTCCTTTTTTAAGTGCCTTAATTTGTCTGTCGATAGATTGACCGCCATAAATAGGCAAAATCCCCACATTCTTCTTATACCTTGATAATTTTTTCATTTCTTCTGCTACTTGAATAGCTAGTTCTCTCGTAGGACATAAAACTACTACTTGTAATATCGAGCTTGCTGCATCTACCGTCTCTAATACTGGTATCCCAAAAGCCGCTGTTTTCCCTGTTCCTGTCTGGGCTTGCCCAATGACATCTTTACCTTCTAACAGGTAAGGGATTGCCTGCGTTTGAATGGGTGTTGCTTCTTCAAACCCCATATCTGAAACTGCCTTTTTAATTTGTTCCGATAAATTTAACTCTTCAAACTTTAATTTTTCCATTGTGTCTTCTAACCCTTTCGTATTAAATATATTTTATTGTCGACTGATTGTTTCATTACTATATAATTATTTTACACATATTCGTATATTATTAAAACCCATTGTGGCATTATTTTAACAAACATATTTTCTTCATACAATAAAAAAACACTGTCCTTATTA
>SKGK01000121.1 GCA_007117465.1 Clostridia bacterium
AGGGATGATTTTTTTATTGATTAATTTAGGATATTTAAACGAATCTATTGTATGGCGTTTTTTTGAATTATGGCCGCTTATTTTAATCGGTATAGGCATTAATATTATTTTTAAAAAAAGGATATGGGTTTGTTTGATTACGTGGATTTTATTTTTTGGTATTTTAATTGGGTATGGCATTATGGAAAAAGATAATGATAGATGGATACCTTTTACCGGTAGAAATACTCAGCGCATGGCTAGGATGTCTGCAGCAGAGAGTATTGAAAAATTAGAGCAAACAACGCATGCTAATCTAGATTTGCGTATTGGTGGAGCAAATGTAAACGTACTTGGACAAAACAAGTACCTATTAGGTACGCAAATGAGACATGCCGATTTATCCCAATCTGTTACGTATACGGAGGATAAAAAGATTGCAAATATTAATCTAAGCACACAAACAACAAATATAAGCTTTGGCAGAATGAAAAGTAATGATTATAAAATTGGGTTACATGAAAATGTTATATGGGCGTTAGATGCTAAGATGGGTGGAGTTGCAGCCCAGCTAGATTTTAGTAATGTATTGGTAAGTCAGTTGGATTTAAATGTAGGTGCAGGAGATGTTCAAATAAAGTTTGGTAACAAACATGATTATACAAAAAGCATTATAAAAGGTGGTGCAGCAAATATTGAAATTGTTGTTCCTGCAGATATAGGTGTGAAAGTGGTAATGAAGGGTGGTCTAAGTCAAATGAAGTTAGAAGGTTATGGATGGAAGACTCAAGAAAGTGGAAATCTAACATCTAATTATGATAAAGCTGATTCAAAACTGGATTTAGATATTACGATGGGTGTAGGTAAAGTAACAGTAATTAGAAAATAATGTGCAAAAATGTAACCCCAATGAGTCAATGTATATACCTCTGACCTGCAACAAATAAATCATTTGGAGCATAATTATTTTTTGTATCTACTAGTAAAACATCACTATTTTATATATAATAAAGAAGAGTACAATAGGTTGGTGATAAATGTGAGTAAAAAAGAAATGCATATTCCGATAAATGCGCAGTATATAGTAGATACATTAAATAATAATGGATATGAAGCCTATTTGGTAGGTGGTTGTGTGCGTGATTGTTTGATGGGCAGGGAGGCGCACGATTGGGACATTACGACAGATGCAGAACCTGTGCGCGTAAAACAGCTTTTTAAAAATACGTATGATACAGGTATACAGCATGGTACGGTAACAGTAAGAATAAAAGAAGAAACGTTTGAGGTAACAACGTATCGCGTCGAAGAGAACTATCAAGATGCTAGAAGACCGTGTACCGTACATTTTTCTAAAGAAATTATCAAGGATTTACAAAGACGAGATTTTACCATGAATGCCATTGCTTTTCATCCAAAACAAGGGTTTGTAGATCCTTTTGGTGGAAGCATAGATATCGATAGGCAGCTTATACGATGTGTAGGAAATGCAAAACACAGATTTGAAGAGGATGCACTTAGGATGCTACGAGCGGTGCGCTTTAGTAGTCAATTAGGTTTTGATATTGATCCAGATACGCTAGAAGCGATAAAAATAAATAATTCTCTTATTCAAAAAATAAGTGCAGAGCGTATTCGAGAAGAGATTGATAAGATTCTTTTATCTTGTCATGTAGACAAAATAAGAGTGTTAGCTGATACAGGCATTTTAGCATGCGTTATGCCAGAATTGGTACGTTGCTTTAACACACCACAGCATCATTCCTATCATATATACGATGCTGGAACGCATGCACTCATGGCTGTACAACAAACACCAAAAGACCTTATGCTTCGCTGGGTGATGCTACTACATGATATTGGTAAGCCCATAAGTAAAACGACTGATGAAAAAGGCATAGATCATTTTTACAATCATGCAAAGTGTAGTGTAGAAATAGCACGTAAGATACTAAAAAGACTTAGGTTTGATAACAAATCAACAGAAAAAGTATTACGATTAATTAAGTGGCATGATAGACCCGTTGCAGTAACAGAAAAAGCGATAAGGCGGGCGGTTAGAGATATTGGGCAAGATAATTTCGTTGATTTTTTATATGTAAAAGAAGCAGATATTCGGGCGCAAAACCCCGTATATCTACAACCGAGATTAGAAGCACTTCAAAAGATAAGAGCGTTATTTAAAGAAATACAGATACAAGGGCAATGTATGACATTAAAGCAGTTATCGGTAAATGGCAAGGATTTGATGGCATGTGGTATAGAAGAGGGAAAGTGGATAGGTGGTATTTTGCACAAGCTATTAGATATTGTGATTGAAAATCCAAATGAGAACGAGCGTGAGATATTACTAGCGTATGCTATTAAATTGTACGAAAAAGAGAAAAACAAACGCGTTTGAAAGGGGAAAGAAAAAATGAAAGTTTTGTTTTTATCAGTAACAGCAGGCCAAGGTCATAATCAAACGGCAAAGGCTGCAATGGCGTATTTGCAGCAACAAGACGTAGAGTGTACAATGTTAGATACGTATGAATATATTAATTCAATTATAAGTGAATCCATTGCAAGAGGGTATCTTATTTCTACTAAGTTTACACCCGCAGCATATGGAAGATTATATCGCTTAGCTGAAAAAAGAGAAAAAAGCAATGCAAAGTTCTCAATCAGTAAATTGACAAATGCCATACTCTCTAGAAAACTAATTAATTATATTAATGATTACAAACCAGATGTTATTGTAGGAACGCATATTTTCTCAGCACAAATTATTACGCATATGGTTCAGCGTTGCAAAATTAATTGTATGACCATTGGTATTATAACAGATTATACCATTCATCCATTTTGGGAAGATACGGATTTAGATTATTATATTACTGCCAATGAGCAGCTCAATCTTCAGATGATGAAAAAAGGCATACCAGTTGAAAAGGTAAAACCATTTGGCATTCCCATTCATATGAAGTTTGCTCAAAAGATAGTTGCTCTAGAAGCAAGGGAGCAGCTAGGAATTGAAGATAAAACCACCATTTGTATGATGGGTGGTAGTATGGGGTATGTCAATGTTATTCCTCTTATTAAAAAGATTGATGCATTAGACCTTGATTTTCAAATGATATGTGTATGCGGCAGTAACAAAAAACTAAAAGAGAAAATCGATAGTTTAGCTAACAAAATCAAAAAGAAAATATATAATTATGGATTTATCGATAACGTAGATGTCATATTAGATGCAAGTAATCTTATTATCACCAAACCTGGCGGTCTAACCGTTTCAGAAAGCTTGGCAAAACAAACGCCGATGATTATGATTAATCCAATTCCCGGACAAGAAGACAGGAATGTAGAATTTTTGCTTAACAATGGACTTGCGATGCATATTACCAAGACATTCTCCATTGATGAAGCGATTTTTCAGCTACTAGGCAATGAGTGGCGACAACACAATATGCAACAAGTAATTAAACATATCGGAAGACCTTATGCAGCCAAAGACCTAGGAGATTTTATTATAGAGATGGTGAATGGGAAAAAGTAGGGTGATTCAATCAAGCCTTATAAACCAAAAATGTTATGGAAATCAAATATTATAAATCGCTCTATCCGTGGAGTATATTGAGAAAACTAAGAATCATTCCAGTCTAAAAATCTAAAGCATAAATTCTCCATCCTTGGGTCAGTTATGCTAACTAAACGTCCTACTAAGTTTGCGATTTTTTAGACTTGCATTCATCAAGTTTTCTTAGCCATCTATTTCAATGATATCACTCTTTTATAGTATTTGATTTCCTATCTAAAATGTTTTAAACAAAATTACGCATTAAATCTTCTAATGTATCGCGTCTGCGAATCATTCTATGCGAACCGTCTTGCTGAATAAGTACTTCTGCGGGACGCAAGCGATTATTGTAGTTAGAAGCCATAGAATAACCATATGCGCCTGCATTCATAACTCCTAAAAGGTCGCCTTCATCAATATGTGCAAGTGCCCTATCTTTTGCCATGATATCACCGCTTTCACAGATGTTACCTACAACGGTTACTACTTTCTCATTTTCTTTTGCAACTTTTCCATCTTTAAAGATTTCAATATCATGATGTGAATCATACATCATAGGGCGAGACAGCACATTAAATCCTAAGTCAGTACCTACAAAGGTTAGGTCATAGTTTTGTTTAATAGTATGCACGGTGCCAATTAATACACCACATTCTCCTGAAATATAACGACCAGGTTCAATTTTAAAAGTAAGGGGTTTGCCGTACTTTTCAACCCATGCAGTTAAAAGGGCGTTGAATTTGTTTCCGGCATCTTCTAGGTCTAATCTTGCTTCGCCCGCTTGCTTTTCATAGGGAATGCCAAAACCACCACCAAAGTCGACAAATTCTAAGGTATCAAATTGTTCTGCAATGGAGAGCACAGATTTTACTCCTTCTAGATAAGAGTCAATTTCCATAAATAATGAACCAATATGCTGATTGATACCGACAAGCGTTAAATTATGGGTTTCTAATATTTTTTTTACTTCAGTTATTTTATTCATATTGACGCCAAACTTTGTCTTTTTACCGCCCGTTACCACTTTTTCATGATGACCTGCGCCCACACCTGGGTTAAAGCGAATAGCGACATTGCCACCTGGATTTAATTTGCCATATTGCTTTAATTGTGACAAAGAATCAATACTAATGATAATGCCGCGATCAATAGCAAACTGCATCTCTTCTTCCGAAACATTATTACTAATATAGAAGATATCTTCAGGTTTAAAACCAGCAGCAAATAGCACATGTATTTCGCCAGGGGACATGGCATCTGCAACAAGTCCCTCGTCTTTGGCGATTTTAAGTAATTCTAAGCTTGAATTTGCTTTAATGGAATAATTTACTTTAAAATTAGGATAAGAAACGAGGTTTGCCATTTCTTTGCATCGTTTTCTTAGAATCGATTCGTTGTATACGTACAACGGACTTCCGTATTCTTTTACCAGTTCAACTGGATCGCTTTTCCCAAAAAATTGGGTTTCTTCCGTAAAATAAGTTTTCATGATTTTTATACCTCCTGCCGTAATAACACCACTATACAAAACTTTACGCTATTTGTCAACGCCTATGACAGACAATGTAGTGCAAATATGCAAGATTAGAGAGCTAAACTTGCATATTTGAGGTAATATCGTTTTTTTTGGGACAAATTTTACGAAAAATAATTTGTAAAATGTTTCAATATAATATATACTATAGCTTTGATTTTAAAAAATAATTTATCAGTAATTTTTATATAAGGCACTAGGTTATATTTATTGTCGTTCGATGATTCAAGGAAATGAGGATGTAAGTGAGATGGCAATTTTTAGAGCACGTACGATGATAAGGGTTGTTTGTTTAAGATATAGTGTAACAGGTGACTCTTATGGGTGCGGAAATATTTTTTTAAAATTTTTAGCAGGAATACTAAAAGATATGTCGAATAAAATATTGTATAAGTGAAACTGAAGTTTCGTTTATATAATATTTTATTCTAATTTCATATTGCTGGTTAATTATTTTTTAATAAAAAATATATAATAAAGGAATGATAGCTGTGAACAAGAATAATCATTACATTAAAAACATTATTAATGAAATGACGTTAGATCAAAAAGTAGGGGCGTTATTAACATTAGGTTTTTCAGGTACGCTTGTTAGACCTCATATTTATGATTATGTTACGAAGTATCATTGTGGAGGGCTACGTCTTACGCCACATGCGCGTACCTTTGGTAACTATGTAGATCCTAAGTCGGGCAAAACGGTTGTACATGTTGCAGATGATAAGGGATATAAAAAAGGGATAGGAGCGCCGTATGCAACAGCGTCTGAATACAAGCAGACATTAGATGAGCTTCAGGCATTAGGAATGAATAGACCGCTAGGGATACCACTACATTTTTCTTATGACCAAGAAGGAGGAACAAGTGCTGATTTTAATTTTGGAGGTGTAAATTTATTCACAAAACCAATGGGCATTCGGGCAACAGGAGATAGTAAGCTCGCTTATGAGGTAGCAAAAGCGGTTTCAAAACAAAGTAGAGCGGTTGGATTTAACTGGATACATTCTCCAGTACTAGATGTAAATGTAGAGCCTAAAAATCCTGAAATCTACACAAGAGCATATTCAGATGTTGCTGAGGAAGTAGCAGAATATAGCGAGCAGTCTTGTATTGGATTTAAAGAAGGTGGACTTATTGCAACAGGCAAACATTTTCCAGGTAGAGGGGATTCAGCAGTAGATGCACATTTTGAGATGCCTGTTATTAATGTAGACAAAGAAACGATGCTTAAAAGAGAATTACTACCATATAAAGTGCTTATTGAAAAAGGGGTACTACCTTCTATCATGATTGCACATAGTATTTTTCCTGCGATTGATGATGAGCATATTGCGACGGTATCTAAAAAAGTCATAACTGGCTTACTAAGAGAAGAACTGGGATTTGAAGGCGTTATCACAACCGATAGTATGACAATGGGCGCGATAGCAGTACGATATGGTGTAGCGAATGCATGTGCAATGTCGCTAGAAGCAGGAGCGGATTTGGTACTCATGAAAGCTGAAAATTCTTTGGTAGACGAGACATATAATACTATTAAACGGTTTGTCGAAGAGGGAAGAATTACCCAAGAAGAGCTAGATAGAAAAGTATATAGAGTGCTAAATACTAAATATGAATATGGTCTTTTTCACCAAGGAAATATTACGGATCAAAAACCAGAAGAGGTAATTGCAGATGAAAAAATGGTGTTTTTATCTAAATTAGTGGCTAGAAAGTCAGTGTTAGTTGCAAAAGATGAAAAAGGAATGTTGCCATTAGATAAAAAGGAGAAGATATTAGTAGTAGAACAAATAAACAAAACACCTAATAATATGAGCTGGCATCCAGGTATTCTTTTTAAGAACTGCATAAAATATAACCATAATGTATCATATTTAGAAACTGCCTATACGTTTGATGAGCAAGATAAAGAAAATATTAAGATCAAAATAAAAGATTTTGATAAAGTAATTATAACAAACTTTTTTATACGTGGTAAATTAGCAAATAGTGATTTTGTTGATGAAATTATAAAAGAAAATCCGCAAAAAGTGGTGGTTGTTTCCAACACACCATATGAATTGTCTATCCCTGCAAGGGCAGAAGCAGTGATTGTGACTTTTGCTACAACGCCACATAATATTGAAGTAGTTGCGGGTACTTTGTTTGGAACAATGACACCAGAGGGGCAGTGGCCTATTACACATCAAATTTAAAATAAAGGAAGGTAAAAAAATGGATAAAACTTGGCAGAATTTACAGAAAAAAGTCGATTGTATGATGGAACAGATGAAAGATAAGACTCCACATGTGTCTTTTGAAGGTGTATACGATGATATACATTTAGACTGGTGGACCTCAGGTTTTTGGGGAGGTATCTTGTGGATATTATATGATATGACGGGAGAAAAAAAGTATCGGGATGCCGCATGGGAGTGGGATGAACGAATTGAAAAATGTTTTGTTAGGGAAAATAATTTGCATCATGATGTAGGTTTTCAGTTTTTGCCTACTGCCGTTATAAAGTACAAATTAACAGGAGATAAAGATGCTAGAAGAAGAGCTTTAATGGCTGCTAATTTTTTAGCAGGAAGATTTAATATAGCAGGGAATTTTATCCGCGCATGGAATCAAGAGAAGATAGGTTGGTCGATTATTGACTCTTCTATGAATCTTTCTATATTGTTTTGGGCGGCAGAAGAAATTGGAGATCCACGCTTTAATCATATTGCTATAGCGCATGCGAAAACGGTAGTCAAACATTTTATTAGAGAAGATGGCTCCGTAAAACATATTGTGAATTTTGATGCCCAAACAGGTGATTATGCTGAAGAGATTGGCGGACAAGGATATGGGATAGGTTCTGCATGGAGTAGAGGTCAGGCGTGGGCGTTACATGGAATGGCCAACACATACAAATATACTGGTGACGAAAAGTTTTTGACCGCTGCACAGCGTGTTGCACATTTTTTCCTAGCGTCACTGCCAGAAGACCATGTGCCATACTGGGATTTTAGGGTGCCTGATTTTGAGGGAGAACCCAGAGATACATCAGCAGCATCATGTGCAGCTTCTGGACTGCTAGAAATTGCAAAACATGTTCCTAAAGAGCAAAGTGCGTTATATTCAAAAGCGGCTCAAAAAATCATACAGTCCCTAACGTATAAATATGCAACGTTAGACAAACCAACTTATGAAGGGATTTTATTAGAAGCAACAGGACATAGACCAAAGGGACATAATGTCAATGTATCTTTGATATATGGCGATTACTTTTATGTAGAGTGCCTTGCTAAACTGAATGGATGGGAAAACAATATTTTTTAATTTTAGCAGGAATAATAAAAGATATGTCGAATATAATATCATATAAGTGGAATTTATGTTTCATTTATATGATATTTTTTTAGGAGGAAAACATGTGGCGACCATTGCTGATATTGTAAAAGTATCAGGTGTATCTAGGAGTACAGTGTTCCGGTTCTTTAATGGTAATAACGTGCGCGCTGATGCCAAAAAATCCATCATGCAAGCGATGGAGCAGTTGAATTATAGAACAGATATGTTAGATAAGTATCAAAATATAGTTATTGAGATTAGTGTTTCTAATGATTTTGAGTCTTTTAAAGGTTTCACAGAAGTGATACATGGTATAATGGAAAGAGCGGATGAAAGAGGTATATGTGTGCAGATTGCACGCAGAACAGGCGCGCAGATTGAAAAAGACTATAAACAATGGCAATGTGGAGAAGCGTTAAAAGGCGTTGTTGTAATTGGTAAAAGTATCGAGGATGAACAAAAAGAAATAAAAATGGTATTAGAAAAAAAAATTCCGCATATATTTGTTAACCGTGTGCTAGAGGAAGAAGGGGTTAGCTATGTTGCGGTGGATTTAAAAAAAGCTGCCTATGACATGGTAAAGTATTTGATGCAAAAAGGACATAAAAACATCGCAATATGCGGCGATCCACAAAGCCGCAAAGTAGATTTTGATAAGTTACAAGGTTATAAAAAAGCGTTTGAAGAAAATAAGACTAAAGTATCACAAAAACTTTATCGAGAAGTGTGTAATGAACAAGAGTGGGAAGAATATTTTGAACAATTACTTCAAAAGGATAATATGCCGGATGCGTTTTTAGGAATCTGCGACTCGCATGCGATGAAATTTATTTATAAGGCACAACAAAAAGGATATAAAGTGCCACAGGACATTGTAGTAGTGGGTATGGATGATATCGAAATGGCGACATATTTTAAGCCCGCACTTACTACCGTACATGTACCATTTAAAAAGATGGGTATTATAGCAGTAGAAAGTTTAGTGCAACTTATTACAGATGATCAAATAGATCGTATTTGTACCATTATAAAACATACGTTGGTATTTAGGCAGTCTTGTGGAAGAGGGGAAGAACAATTAACAATTAATAATGAATAATTAATAA
>SKGK01000186.1 GCA_007117465.1 Clostridia bacterium
TTAGCTATATAATTTTGGTGATAATACGAGGTTGGTTCGACCTTTAGAGCGTGGGGAAACTTGTTCCGTTGGGAATATTGACCACGAAGCCACCCACTTCTATAAGTGGTGGTAGTTCACGTAAAGTATTGTAATATGTGAAAAGATAATTAGGGTAGGAGGTAGCATATGAACATTTACAAATGGCGTGAAACGCCACAAGATAAAAAACAATTTATTATGCAAAGAGCGGAACTGGATATTACAGAGCACATGAAGATTGCCCTTGAAGTATCAGAGCAGGTAAGAAAAGAAAAAGATGCCGCTGTTTTAGCATATACTGAAAAATTTGATAAAGTAAAGTTAGCCAAAGATAGTTTAAAAGTAAAACCATCAGAAATAGAAGCGGCGTATAACCGTGTAGATGATAAACTGCGTGAAACAATTGAATATGCAGCCAAAAACATTCGAGACTTTCATGAAAAACAAATGCCAGAAGAGATGTGGTTTACTAATGTGGATAAAGGTCTTATGGTAGGGGAGAAAGTAACACCGATTGTCGATGTGTGTTTGTATGTGCCTGGTGGTAAAGGGAGCTTTCCTTCTGTACTGCTAATGTTAGGGATTCCTGCAATTATTGCGAAGGTGTCTAAGATTGTAGTGGTAACACCACCAAATCAAGCAGGAGATGTAGACGATGCGATTTTGGCGGCTGCTAGAATTATTGGAATAACAGAAATATACAAGGTGGGTGGAATACAGGCTGTCGCATCTGTCGCATTTGGAACAGAAACTATTCCAAAATGTCATAAAATTATTGGTCCTGGTAATTCTTATGCAACTGCAGCAAAGCGTGTTCTTAGTAGTTACATTGACGGTGGATTACCTGCAGGTCCTAGCGAATGTATTATACTTGCAGATGAAAAGGCTGACCCTGAAAAAGTGGCACTAGATTGGATGATAGAAGCAGAGCACGGTCCGGATTCGGCAGCACTACTTGTAACTCATAGCGAAGCATTAGTGCAAAAAGTAATACCCATTGTAGAAAAACAGTTAGAGAAAATATCCCCACTTCGCAAGAAGTTTGTGACAGCTAATTTTTCTACTTATGGGGGTGTTATTCTAACTGGAAGTTTACAAGAATCGATTGATTTTACGAATGAGTATGCCCCAGAGCACATGGAGGTTATGACAGAAAGTCCATTTGATGTACTACCGGAGATTAAAAACGCTGGTGAAATTTTATTAGGGGAATACACGCCTGTTACGCTTTGCAATTTTTTACTAGGACCAAATGCCATTTTGCCAACAGGTGCATTTGCTAAGACATATTCAAGTGTATCGGTATTTGATTTCTTGAAGCGCTCATCTATAGGATATGCTTCTAAAGAAGGATTTGAGAATGTAAGGGAAAAGGCAGCGTTATTTGCAACAGCAGAAGGCTTTGACACCCATGCACTTGCAGCGAAGGAGAGAAAATAATGAAAAATAAAATAATTACAGTTACGCGTAAGACAACTGAGTCTAATATTACCGTTACGTTAGACTTTGGAGATTTTAAAAAAGATTATCGTCAGCATATTAAGACGCCGCTACCTTTTTTGAGCCATATGATTGAGCACATTGCATGGCGAAGTGAAGTGAACATTGAAGTGGATGTAGCACTTGATAACTTTGTGCTGAATCATTTGGTATGTGAAGATGTGGGGATTACACTCGGTAGAGCGGTATATGAATATATGCAAGATAACATCTTAGAAGGGGTTGTGGGATTCGGAGATGGTATAGGTATGATAGACGAAGCGATGGCGCAATCAGTGCTGAGTTTTGAAAATCGAACATATTTTGAAATGGAATATCATATCGATGTACCAGAAGCAACAGAAGGCATGTACAGCGAGGATTTAGAGACCTTTTTAGAAGGGTTTGCACAAGGTGCGAGGTGTACTTTTCATGTGGATTTACAAAAAGGACATAATGGTCATCACATATGGGAAGCGGTATATCGTTCCTTTGGCATAGCATTAGGAAGAGCGATTGCTATTAACAAAGATCGCCAGCAAATGACTTCTGGTGTTGCAGGGAAGATTGAATTTATTGTTGAAAAAAAGTAAAAAAGATAGAAGGAAGAAGGAAACGTGATGGAAAAGATAGTAAAACCAGCACCTTTCTTAAAAGATATAGAGTGTATTGTGTTTGATATGGATGGAGTTATAACCAGTGAGCAAAATTACTGGAATGCCGCAGCGCTCACAATATATGAAGTATTACACGGGAAAAATTATCATGGCGAGCAAGAAATAAAAGCGTCACTTACACCCCTTGAGATAAGAGAAATTCGTAGCCAAGTCTTTTTGCAAGATAAGACGATTGCACTACTAAAAGACCGCGGCGTAAATACCAATTGGGACTTAGCATATGTGGTAATATGTGGAGCGAGGATTTTATCTACCACCAATTATGAAGAAGTATATCAATACTTTTTAGCAAGAGAGCTAGCAGGTATGGAAATTTATGATTTTATTTCAGACAAGCTAGTAGCGTTAACGGGGATGGATAAGAGTTATTTTAAAAGACATGGTATTTTTTGGGAAAAGTGTAAGCGTATTTTTCAAGAGTGGTATTTAGGGGAACAAGAATATGTGAAAGCGTATGGTCATGAACCTATGCAGTCAGGGAAAAAGGGCTTAATGTACAGTGAAGATCCTGTAATACAGCTTGATAAAGTAAAAAAGGTATTGAAGACCCTTTATGATTCAGGGATACAGATGGGTATTGGAACAGGTAGACCCTACACTGAGATTCATACACCGCTGATGCAGTGGGATATTGCACATTATTTTGATGATGATGCATATGTCACGTATACAGATGTGGAAAAGGCAGAAGAGCAAATGGCAGATAAGGTAAACATAGAAAGCTTAGCAAAACCTCACCCATATGTATTTTTAAAGGCAATTTATAAAGATAAGTATAGCGATGAAGAACTATTAACTAATCAGTATGATAAGAGCAGACTTGCACATACCCTTATCATAGGAGATGCAGGTTCAGACATTATGGCAGCAAAAGCGATTGAATGTCCGTTTGCAGCGGTATTAACCGGTGTAATAGGGGAAAAAGCAAGAGCGTATTTCGAGGATATGGGTGCGACATATATTTTAAATAATATTAGCGAGTTAATTATATAGATAACGCACTGTAAAGCTTAAAATATAATAGTATTGTAGCAACTAAAATTCCGAGTTTAAGAGCTTGTATTACTTTCGCACTATAATATTTATTATTTTGCTAGTTGTGTGTAAGGAGGTAAAAAATGCCGATACAGATTGTAACGCCATTTACAAATGAAAAAGTAAAGTCTTTAAAAGTAGGGGAGCAAGTGCTTATATCTGGTACGATTTATACAGGCAGAGATGCTGCGCATCAAAGAATGTGTCAAGCACTTGAAAGAGGTGAGTCATTACCATTTGATATCCAAAATCAGATTATTTATTATGTAGGCCCTTGTCCGCCAAAGCCAGGACAAATTATTGGTTCTTGCGGCCCTACCACAAGTGGTCGCATGGATGCATATGCACCTAAGTTGATTGAAAAAGGTCTAACGGGTATGATAGGAAAGGGATTACGGGATCAGCAAGTGATAAAGTCGATGGTGAGATTCGGAGCAGTATATTTTGGAGCAATTGGTGGCGCAGGTGCATTGATATCACAATGCATCACTAATCAAGAGATTGTGGCCTATGAAGATTTGGGAACAGAGGCAATTCGCAAATTAACGGTTAAGAATTTGCCCGTGGTGGTAATTGTTGATTCAGAGGGGAAAAACTTATATGAACAAGGAAGAAAAAAATATGAGGTTAATGAAATAGAAATTTAACCATTGCATTTTTTTTGTACAATGGTGTATAATAGAAATAGAGTTGTATCATTGACAATACAAAGGAGGTAAAATATATGGCAAAAGTAACGTTAGATACGATTATTGCAGATGTACTAAAAATGGATGAGGGAACAGCACCTATTTTCATGAAATCAGGCATGCATTGTCTTGGTTGTCCGTCTGCTTCAGGTGAAAGTATTGCACAAGCATGTGCTATTCATGAAATTGATGCAGAAGAATTAGTAGAAGAATTAAATACATATTTAGAAAATAACGCGAAATAATCAGTTCAGATTATTATTTAAAAAAAGGATAGTAGCTGATAATATGTCATATATATGATATGTTATCAGCTTTTGTCAGAGCATAGGAATTCATAAAGATTCATATTTTGGAAATTACTATACTGGGGATTGCCCTTGCTGTTTTAGAGGGGGTGCTCATACTTCGGTAGCAGCCTTCGAAGGGGGAAAGTGGCATTTATTTAGTAGGTTAAAGACAATTCGACAAAGTCGAATATTTTTTTAAAAAGATAGAAAAATATTCGGAAAATAGCTTGCGTTTGTGAAAGAAATTTGGTATTATAGATAAGGAAATAGAAATAGGCAGTAGAGAAGCACTACTGTCTATCGTTGTGTTTAGGAGTTTTGAGTAGTATCTAAATAAAAGGATATAAGCAAAGTACATTTGCTTGGGGGGAAGGAGCTAGGTGGAAATGAAGAAATATGATGTTATAATTATAGGTGCAGGTCCTGCAGGGATTTTTACTGCGCTAGAGCTTACCAAATTAAATGAGAAACTAAAGGTATTAATTATAGATAAAGGGAGAGAAATTAATCACAGAAAGTGTCCTGCAAGGAGCAGTGGTACATGTGTAAATTGTAATCCATGTGCGATTGTAAATGGCTGGTCAGGTGCAGGAGCTTATAGTGATGGAAAGCTTTCACTTGGCGTTGAAGTAGGTGGTAATGTCAAAGATTATATTGGAGAAGAAAAAACCGCAGCACTGATTAAGTATGCGGATGATATATATTTAGGTTTTGGCGCTGGCAAAATGGTTTATGGACAAGATGATAAGCGTGTAGATGAGATTATGTATGAAGCATCTAAGCACGACATACAACTTGTGCCTTGTGCAGTTAGGCATCTTGGAACTGAAAGGGCTTTTAAGGTATTAGGTGGCATGTATGAACATTTGATGCAAAATCCTAACATAGAATTCAGAGAGTTAACCTCAGTACAGGAAGTGATTTGTGAGCAGGAAAAGGCAGTGGGGGTTATTGCATGTACCCACGGTAAAGGGGCCGAAACGATTTTAGCAGACTACATTGTTGCAGCACCAGGAAGGGAAGGGGCCCAGTGGCTAACCGAACAGGCGCGCAACTTAGGTATCAAAACGATTAATAATGCCGTTGATATAGGGGTAAGAGTAGAAGTGCCCAATGCAGTGATGGATCATTTGACAAAGGACCTATATGAAGCAAAGTTTGTATATTACTCTGATACATTTGATAATAAAGTACGAACGTTTTGTATGAATCCAGGTGGGGTTGTATCAGAAGAACACTATGACGGACATCTTGCAGTTGTAAATGGGCATAGTTATGCAGATCCCAATCTTAAGACTGAGAATACCAACTTTGCAATGCTGGTTTCTACTTCCTTTACAGAACCTTTTGACGAACCTATTAAATATGGTAAGTATATTGCTAATCTTGCGAACATGCTTACAGGTGGAAATATAATGGTGCAACGTCTAGGAGATTTATTGCGGGGAAGTAGAACGGATTATAAGAGATTGCTCAAATCTACTACAAGACCGACGCTTAAAACAGCTGTGCCAGGAGATCTTAGTTTTGCGCTTCCACACAGACATCTTAAAAGTATTTTAGAAGCGTTAAAAGCATTGGATAATGTAGCTCCAGGGCTGTATGCTAGAAACACTTTATTATACGGATGTGAAATTAAATTTTACAGTAGTCAAATTAAAGTAAATCAGCAGTTTGAAACACCTATCCGTCATTTATATACGATTGGTGATGGAGCAGGAATTACTAGAGGACTAATGCAGGCTTCGGTAACGGGCATTGTAGTAGCAAGAGATATTGTGAAAATTTAGTCAGTTGATCAGGTGGAAAGTAAAATATATAGTTTTAAATTTTTTGAGAGTACTAAACTAAGGGAGGCAGTGAAGATGGGGACGAAAGTTGTAATAGGCGCTCAGTGGGGCGATGAAGGTAAAGGTAAGATTATTGATTTATTAGCACAACAAGCAGAGGTAGTGGTACGGTCACAAGGAGGAAACAACGCAGGGCATACGGTTGAGGCGGAAGGACAACAGTATAAGCTGCACCTAACCCCTTCTGGCATACTAAATCCAAATACACTGTGTATTATTGGTAATGGTGTCGTTGTAGATCCTGAGGCACTTATTGGAGAATTGGATATGCTTGAAGGAAGAGGGGTCTTAACGGACAATCTTAAAGTAGATGCAAGAGTGCACCTTGTTTTTCCTTATCATCGCGTATTAGATGGACTTTCTGAGAAAGCGCGTGGAGAAGGAGATATTGGTACTACAAAAAAAGGTATTGGCCCTGCGTATATGGATAAAGCTGAACGTAGTGGGATACGCATGTGTGATTTGATGAACGAAGCACTTTTTATAGAAAAAGTGCGTGCAAATGGAGCAATTAAAAATCAATGGATTGAAAAAATATATGGTGGTACACCAGTGGATGCAGAAGCTATTATTGAGTCATATTTAAGATATGCTAGAAGACTTAAAAAACATATTGCAGATACCACAGTACTGCTTTATAATGCGATTAAGCAGGGTAAAAATGTGCTTTTTGAAGGGGCGCAGGGCACACTGCTTGATTTAGATTTAGGCACATATCCCTATGTTACTTCATCACATCCTATCTCTGGTGGTGTGTGCATTGGTACAGGCATAGGGCCTACCATGATTGATGCGTGCATTGGTGTTGTAAAAGCATATACTACTCGAGTAGGAAAAGGTCCTTTTCCGACGGAATTGTTAGATGAAGTTGGGCAAATGATTAGAGATAAAGGAAATGAGTATGGTACAACTACCGGAAGACCTAGAAGGTGTGGATGGTTTGATGCAGTAATTGCAAAGTATGCAGTGCGTACAAGTGGTCTTACTTCACTTGTAATTAATAAGATGGATACACTAGGGGATATTGAGAAGATTAAAGTATGTGTGGCATATAAAAAAGGGGATGAGATTCTCACAGAATTTCCTGCTAGTCTAGAAGAACTTGATGAATGTGAGCCTGTATATGAAGAGTTAGAGGGGTGGGAAGGAGATATTGGACATATCCGCACATATGAGCAGCTGCCGCTAACTGCGAGAAAATATATTGAAAAGATTGAAAAACTCTGTGATACACCAGTGTCAATGGTAGGAGTAGGGCCGGGGAGAGAGCAGAATATAAATAAGGCAGAATCAAAAAAATAACTGTACATCTGCTTTTGCAGATGCTCTTCAAATTAGCCGTCACAATTGGCTTGGTATTTTCTTGATTGTGCCTAAAGCACTATAACCATTGAAGTATAGATAGCGCACACGATTATATTCATACTTGTAGTGTGCGTTATCTATATATGAGGGTAATTTAATGATGGAGGAAAAATAATGTGTATTGTTGATTTGCATATTCACTCGAATCATTCAGATGGTACGTTTAATACCAATGAATTATTAGCATTATTGAATAACGCAGATGTTGATTTTTTTTCATTTACGGATCATGACAATATAAGTTGTTATTTTGATTTAGAAAAATTAAAGTATAGTGGCAAGAAAATTCACTACGTAAGAGGGGTCGAACTATCCTTTTCCTGTCATGGTCAAATTAGAGATATGCTAGGCTATGGCATTGACATAAATACGATGAAGGAATTTTTGGATCTATATTATGCAGATGAGATTACTATAAAAAAGCAAAATTATATTTTAGAACAATTTAAGCATATTTGTGCAACGTTGGATTTGAAGTTTGATGAAGATATAAGGTGTTGTAGCGGAAAAAAAGCAGAAGCATTTATTCTAATGCATGAATCATTAAATAGATATTCAGAGAATATAGAAAAGTATCCGTTTATTCAACATAATACCAAGTTTTATTGGGAACATTTTGCCAACAGAAACTCTCCTTTTTTCGTTGACGAGACTTTTGACCTGCCTACGACAAGTGATGTAGTCAGTGCAATACATAAAGCGGGAGGATTAGCATTTCTTGCGCATCCATGTGCCTATGGTTTATCAAAAGAACACGTGGAAGAATTGATTTGTTTAGCAGTAAATATAGGAATTGACGGACTTGAGGTCTATCATTCTTCTAATAAAAATGATGATGTAGAATTTCTTAAATCTCAAGCCCACATAAATCATCTGTATATGAGTGGAGGAAGCGATTTTCATGGCAATATAAAACCAAAATTAAAACTGGTTACCGGTTACGAAAACATGAAAGTTAATTATATGGATTTACAACCATGGCTATCTAAAGTTGAACGATTCAGTATAGGAAAGTAAGAAGACTAATAGGAAAGACTCTTAAGAGGGTTTTTATAAGGACATGGAAACGGTTATAAATATAAAAAAAGAATTTGTTAAACCCCAAAATTATTGGTATAATAATAAATGCTAATCATATACGTCAGTTTAAGCCATAATATGGAATGATTAATAAAGTAGCGAAGTAATCTTAGGGACGGATTCTGATGATTGTGTAGTAAAACTAAGCACTGAAAGGAAATCAGCAGAACCGTACCCTATGATTATGTAGCGGAATATGGAAATATATAGTTTGAACTGACGCCTATGAAATGCTAATAAAACAACGACGAAGGGAGTACATAATAATGACAAATCCAATTGTAACTATTGAAATGGAAAACGGAGATAAGATGAAGGCGGAATTGTATCCGGAGATTGCACCTAATACGGTGAAAAATTTTATATCTCTTATAGACAAAGGATTTTATGATGGCTTGATTTTTCATAGAGTCATACCGGGATTTATGATCCAAGGAGGCTGTCCTGAAGGAGAAGGAATCGGAGGTCCTGGTTATCATATTAAAGGTGAATTTAAACGAAACGGTTTTGATAATAAGCTTAACCATGTGCGAGGGGTGCTGTCCATGGCAAGAGCACAACAGCCAGATTCAGCTGGATCACAATTTTTCGTGATGGTACAAGATTCAACGCATCTTGACGGTGAGTATGCGGCATTTGGAAAAGTAATTGAAGGCATGGAAACTGCCGATAAAATCGTGTCCGCTAAGACAGATTTTAGAGATAAACCAGAGGAATCTCAAATTATGAAAAAAGTTACGGTAGATCTTAACGGGCAACAATATTATGAGCCTAAAATCATTGCAGAATAAACAAGAGAATATCATAAATCAATCAGATCATAGCTGGTGTCGGACACGGCTATCGCATGAAGAAAATTTATGGAAATAATGGTTAGATTATGACAATGTAAAAATCACTATAAAGCTTGAAAAATAGAGCTTTTTAGTGATTTTTTTGTTGCATTTTGTAGTAAA
>SKGK01000068.1 GCA_007117465.1 Clostridia bacterium
GGCGGGTGACTGCCTGGGAAAGTAGGTCGTTGCCAGAATATATGTTCCTCAATAGCTCAGTTGGTAGAGCATGCGGCTGTTAACCGCAGGGTCGTTGGTTCGAGTCCAACTTGAGGAGCCAAAAAGGCTGATTAGATTTTCTAATCAGCCTTTTTATTATATGAAATTTTTGATGACATAGTATACGTATACGACTTATATAAATATGCACTTTATAGTAAGTCGTATTATTTCCTATTGGGAATTAATAAAAACTTCTACATCATGTAAGATGTTGCTTCCACCTACTACGACAATACTGTCTCCTTGTTCTAAAATCGCAAATGGGCCTGGAGAAATAATTAATTGATTACCTTTGCGCAGTGCCACCACGGTTCCACCTGTATTTTGCCAAAACTTTAATTCAGAAATAGTCGAACCAATATAATGTGAATGTTTAGAAACTTCAACTTCAACAGGATTATAAGGTGATAAATTTTTTAGTTTGTCTGAAAATTCAATAATCTTATTAAGTGTTTTTTCCAAATCATTATCAATTTCTTTTTTCTTTACAACTAATTTTTCTAGGTCGTGTTTTAGTGAGTTAACAGAGTCCACATCTTTAAAACGTTGTATAAAGCCATACGCTTTTTCAACAGAATTAATTACAATACCGCTACCATGATTAACTCTTAAAACACCCATATCTTGAAGTAGTGCCACAGCTTTTCGGATAGTTTCAGGGGATACAGTGTACATACTTGATAACAATGATCTTCCATGAATTTTATCGCCTATTTGAAAATCTTTATTCACAATACGCTGGGCAATATCTAATGCAATTTTTTGGTATTTTGCTGATTGTAAAGGTTTTGACATTTTATACCTCCTGTTACGTCCTTTATCATTGGCGTTATATATTTCTTATATTATACTATTATAAACAAAATCAATATAGATTGGAAGGATTTTTTAAAAAAATATCACAATCTTTATGCGTAAGGAGTATGATAGATGTAATTGAATATATTACAAAGATTGACAAGCAAAAACTTATAATGTATAATGGAGTTAATTGGAACATATACATATAAATGGAATAATTGCACTTTATTTATAATATAAATTAAGATGGGAGGAATATGCTGTGATACGGGTGTGTTTAATTGGTTTAGGGAGAACGGGGAAGGAGATTGCAAAGGTATTATTACAGCAACAGAATTTAAAATTAGTAATGGCGGTGTGTGGAAAGGGCAGTAATAAAAGAGGAAAAGATTTAGGGAAAATTTTAAATATGCGAGATGTTGGTATTGTCATTCAGAGCAGCAACTATTTGCAGCAGCAGCTTTTAAAATACAAACCAAATGTAGCCATTGATTTTTCGACACCGGAAGCAACCATTCAAAATGCAGAAGTATTGGCAGCTATGAAAGTAAGGATGGTTGTGGGAACAACTGGATTTAATGAATTTCAACTTAAAAAACTTATGCATATAGAAAAAAATAACAAGTCAGGGATTGTACATGCACCTAATATTACGTTAGGAGTAAATGTACTAATGGTACTAACTAATCTAGCCGCAAGTATTTTAGAAAATTACGACTGTGAGATTATAGAGTCTCATTTTAAACAAAAAAAAGATGCACCATCTGGCACTGCTAAAAAAATTGCAAAAGAAGCATTAAAAGGCATTTCAATAAACAATGAATATATTGATGTGCATGACTTAGACGATGATGCAATCCCTATTCATGCGATACGAGCAGGTGGTATTATTGGCAGACATCGCATTATTATGGCAGGAGAATATGATAAAATTGAAATTACACACGAATCTTTCTCAAGAACAGCATTTGCTATAGGCGCGTTAAAAGCAGTAAAATTTATCTATGATAAGATAGGCTTTTATGAGATGAATGATGTGTTAGATTTAAGACATGTCATGACTTCTTATTTAGAAAGAGAAGCATATCTTAGAAAACAAAGGCATTATCATTTAGAATTAGATGAAAATCAAAGACCAGGCTGATAATATTTTATTGCTGTAAATAAGTAGAGCGATAACATCTCTTAAATTAGATTATGATAAAATTATACTTGACAAAATTCCCGCAGTAATATAAGATTTTTATATGCGAAATTGTGATATGAAAGGGGAAACAAAATGGCAAAGAATCAAAAATTAGTAGAAGAAATTACTTCTATGGATGTAGATTTTGCAAGATGGTACACCGATGTGGTAAAGAAGGCGGAGTTAATTGACTATTCAAGTGTTCGAGGATGTATGATTATTAAGCCTTATGGATATGCGATTTGGGAACACATTCAGCAGCAGCTCGATAAAAGATTCAAAGCTACAGGGCACGAGAATGTTTATATGCCGATGTTTATACCAGAGAGTCTTTTGCAAAAGGAAAAGGATCATGTAGAAGGTTTTGCACCTGAGGTGGCATGGGTGACCCATGGAGGACAAGATCCTTTAGCAGAGCGTTTGTGTGTGCGTCCAACGTCTGAAACATTATTTTGTGAGCACTATGCAAATGCGATACAGTCGTATAGAGACTTGCCAAAGCTTTATAACCAGTGGTGTTCTGTTGTGCGATGGGAAAAGACAACACGTCCTTTTCTACGTTCTTTAGAATTCTTGTGGCAAGAAGGACATACAGCGCATGCTACTGCAGATGAGGCACAAGAAGAAACAATAAAGATGCTTAATGTGTATGCAGAATTTTGTGAAAATGTGCTAGCAATACCCATGATAAAAGGTCAAAAAACAGATAAAGAAAAATTTGCAGGGGCAAAAGCAACGTATACGATAGAAAGCTTAATGCATGATGGAAAAGCTTTGCAATCAGGAACAACGCATAACTTTGGAGATGGCTTTGCTAAGGCATTTGATATTCAATATACAGATAAGGATAATCAGTTATCCTATGTGCATCAAACTTCATGGGGAGTGAGTACAAGGCTTGTTGGAGGTATTATTATGGTGCATGGAGATGATAATGGTCTTGTACTGCCACCGATGATAGCACCTGTACAGCTTGTTATTATTCCGATTATGCAGAAAAAAGAGGGTGTACTAGATAAGGCGTATGAGCTTAAAGAAAAACTTTCAAGTATTGCCCGTGTAAAAGTAGATGATGCTGATAAAAGTCCTGGGTGGAAATTTAGTGAACATGAAATGAAAGGGGTACCTGTACGACTCGAAATTGGACCTAAAGATATTGAAAAAGGTCAGGTAGTGCTGGTTACCAGAAGTAATCGAGAAAAAATCTTTGTACCAATGGATGAATTAGAAGCAACCGTACAAAAAGTATTAAAACAAGTGCAGCAAGAACTTTTAGAAAAAGCTCGTGCACATAGAGATGCACATACATATGTAGCAGCTAGCATGGAAGAGTTTGAAAAAAGTTTAACAGAAGCGCCAGGCTTTATCAAAGCAATGTGGTGTGGTAGCAGAGCATGTGAAGATGCAATCAAAGAAAAGACAGGTGCAACGGCGCGGTGTATTCCTTTTGAGCAGGAGCAGATATCGAATACGTGTATTTGTTGCGAGGAACCTGCTAAGAATATGGTGTTATGGGCGAAGGCGTATTAAAATAGTGTAAAGTAGATAGTGTGAAGTGAAGAGAAAAAACAAAAAAAGCAGCGAAATCGATATCGATTTTGCTGCTTTTTTGTTGCTCTTATCTCCCTATAAACATTTGTACGTAGATTTTACCATATTTAGGACTATCTACGATACCAATGCCTACACGATTATAATTTGCATTTAAAATGTTTCTGCGATGCCCTTCTGAATTCATTAACGAGGTATGTGCTCTTTCTACCGAGATATTCCCTGCTAGATTTTCCCCAGCGGTACGATAGCTTACGCCAAATGATTTTAACATATCAAAAGGAGATCCATAAGTAGGTGAATTGTGTGAAAAATAATTTCTATCCACCATATCTTGTGCTTTGAATTGCGCTACGCGCATGACTTCTGAATCTAGCGTAAGTGCTGGAGCACCTACTTTAGCACGCTCAGCATTAACAAGTTCGAGCATTTTTTCGGCTTCATCCCGCACTTCTTCAGCTATTGTATCAGCTTGTGGATCTAGTGTCGGTGCTGGTGCTGGTTGCGCCTGAGGAGGGTAATAAGGGGTAAGATATCTACCTGACGCTACACCCAAAATGTCACTATCTAGGTGAATAATGTACCAATCACCTAATCTACCTATACAATCAACAATTTGATCTTGATACACCATTCCTACACGTTGAAAATAAGTAGAAGGTCCTGACCTTACATTTAATGCAGACGCTGTTACCCGCATCTGAGCAGGAATATTGGTTCTGCTAAATGGCGTCTTACTAAATGCAGACGCATCAGAATAGGAAATCCCTAATAATAAGGTGCATACTAGCATCAATGTTACTAAGATGGTAATAACTTTTTTCATCATTTATCACTCCTGAACGTATTTTGATAATTCATAGTTAGTTTAAGCAATATTTGACTTTTTATTATTGTTAATTTTTACCGCAGGATAAAATATGTGAATTATATCGTTAGGGTATTCTTTGTAAAGCTTGTTTTCAGCGAATCCATTCACTTTTTTAATGCATGCAACATAATATATATTATTATTTTTTATTTTAGTAGTATGAGGGAGAGATTGATAAATGGATTATTATTTAGCAGTGTTTTCATCCATTACATTAGCAAGAAGAATAAAAAACCAAGCTGTAAGAGAAGGAAGTTATATGGGCATTATAAATACACCAAAGTGCATTTCTAAAGGAGGATGCACATATGCACTTCGATTTAAGAAAAGTAAATTATCAGAGGTTAAACAGATAGCGCAAGAATTTGATATTCGTATTAAAGGCATTTATAAAGAAATAATTCAAGAGGATAAAAAAGTTTATGAGAAATATACAAATTAAATGATAGAAAGACTAATAAAAATTAGCGCTCATCCCTAAAATGCTAAGATGAACGCTAGTTTTTATTTTTTGAATAGTTTTTCCCACAGTTTTTTTGTAGAGGTCTCATTTTCGCTATAACAAGTTTGCTTTTCTAGTACTTGAGATATAAGCTTGACAAGGATTGTGTTTTGTGATTTTAGTTCTTTTAAAAATTCAATTACAAGGTTTTGATTGACGACTTCTTTTAGTTCTCGAACCATATCAGCAGTTTTTTGGTTGTCAGATTTAAGTTCTTCAAATTTTTGAGCTAATGTAGGTGGAAAAACCGTCTCAGTATATTTAGGTACTGTAGTAGCAGTTTTATATTTGGGGGTGGTCATAGAGGCATGTTCTTTTTTAATAGGTAAAGGTTTTGGTGCTTCGATTGTCATATCAGTAATAGGAATGTTTTCATAAAAATCATTAGCATAACATTGTGGTAAAATGAACTCTACAAAATCACCGATTACCCCATACAATAAAAGAGCATTAAAATTTTGTTTTTCTGGCTGATAGTGATTTGTAAATATAACCAATTTAGGAGAGGTTTTCGGTGGATATTGGATGCTAATCGCTTTGCTACAAGACAGACCACTCCCATCAATAGTACAGCCCCAAAATGCATCTTCTTTTTTCCACATTGCCCATATGGTTTTGTCTATCTCTAATATAACAGGTTGCAGATAAGCATGTAAGGACATGTCAAGCGTAAGTATTTTTTCGTAATGTTTGCTATTGATTATTTTGGTATTTAACAGTTTGTACATCATTTTATATTTTGAACTATTCGTACATACCCATATGAGGTGACAGTTACCTCTATTGTCACAAAGCAAAGAGTAAAAACCAATTGTCTCGGGTGAACTAATAATTTTTTCTGGTGTACTCCATAAGGAGAATTGTGTATGAAATTTGCGATAAAAAATCTGTGTTGTTCTATTACCAGTATTTTTATAGACGATATGAAGATTTTTGCTAGGGTCAAGCGTCACCCAATAAGGAGGTAGTTCTTTGTCGCACATGGTCATGCCAACGGTTAAGTTGTTCCATTTTGAACCATTCCAGTACTTAAAGTAAATGGTCCATAAGTTTATATTCATGACATTGCTAACAGCATAGATAATGTACAAATGCTGCTTATATACATAGATAAATAATGATTTTACCATATTCGCATCTAAATCAAAATGAGAAAGAATTTTAGAGTCCCAGGTTTTTTCTTTATCGATAAAGTATTTAAGATCCCCGTTTTCTGTTAAACACAAAATATGAATGGTGTCCTCTTCATCAACAGTAACAGAAAACTCCAGTATCTTCTCATCAGTAATACTTACTTCAAAGGGAACAATTTTTTGATTGCCACGCATTGCATATATTTTATAACAAATGCCTCCTTTTTCAGAAAAATAAAAATGATAAATAATACCACTTTTTTTCTTGATAACAAATGTTTTCAGTTGCATAAACACTCCACCTTCAAAAATATTGTTTATATATGTATATGCTTGTTTTATAAGTAGTATCATAAAGTTTGCAAAAAAATTTACATATGTAATCAAAGAAGTATTTTTTAATTAGATGTAACACTTTGCAGTTAAGGTGTATATACTAACACTATAACGATTATTAAATAATAATCATCGAGTTAAGGAGGGTTATAAAGTATGCCAAGCGATTTTAAAGGGTTATATGAAAGAGATTTTGAATGTATACTAGTAGATAAAGTGTTTGATAGCTGCCTAAAAAAAGTTTGTTTCGATGATATAAAAGTGGAAATACCTAAGGGTGTAGATCCAAATTGCTGTGAAGTTGAAGTTAAATTTCAAAGTGGGATGATTGTACCTGGGTCATTGAAAATTTTAGAAAGTAATTTGTTGCCTGAAGGATGTAAGAGAATAAAAATGATTGTTAGTATTAACTATATAATACAGGTAACGTGCAAAGGTGGTTGCTTTGAAATACCAGGAACACTTCCAGACATTACACTAGATATTGTCATGTACCATCCAGATACGCGCTCAGAATTTAGCTTCGATATCATTGTTGAAACAAGAGGAGAAGTGCTAGACCAATCTGTTGAGGAAGATTGTTCTTCGCAATGTGCAGTTCTCATATTAGCAATAGGTGTATTTGTTATTCCAAAGGTGATTGGAAAAGTACAATTGAAGTTAGACCAAGTATATCCATATTGTGTTCCACCTAGAGACTGTAAGAACTTTGAGGACGTAAGTCCATGCGATGATTTTGATGATTTTGAATTTCCGGGAGACTTTTATCCAGAGCAGGCCCAGTACATTAATCCATGTGTCGAATAAGGACTGCAAAATATCGGTGATGACGTCATCATCGATATTTTTTTGAGAGTAAAGGAATTTATAAAGTGTAGGTGGAGAATATGATTTATTTAGATAATGCTGCTACTACATGGCCTAAACCCGAATCGGTATATAAAGAAATTTTATATTGCATGGAGCATCTAGGTGCTAACCCGGGAAGAAGTGGACATCAAATGGCAATGGCAGCGGGGGATAAAATATATGAATGCAGAGAAACAATATGTACGTTATTCAATATTCCTAATCCTTTGGGTGTTGCGTTTACATCTAATGCAACAGAGGCACTTAATCTAGGGATTAAAGGCATATTAAAACCAGGAGACCATGTTATAACAACAGGTATGGAACATAATTCCGTTCTTCGTCCGTTAATGCAAATGGAATCAAAAGGGATTACAGTATCTATTGTAAATGCGGATGCTTTTGGGAAAGTACATGCTAAAGATATTATGAAGAAAATTACCCGCAAAACGAAGATGATTATCACTACCCATGCTTCTAATGTATTTGGTACAATATACCCAATTGAAGAAATTGGATATATTGCATACAAAAATAATATAATATACATGGTGGATGCAGCACAAACAGCAGGTGTAATTCCCATTGATGTACAGCAAATGCATATTGATATTTTAGCTTTTCCAGGGCACAAAGGCCTGCTAGGACCACAAGGCACAGGAGGAATTTATATAAGAGAGGGTATTAAAGTTTTACCTTTAAAAGAAGGCGGTACAGGTAGCATGTCAGAAAGTCAGTATCAACCGAAAGAGCTGCCCGATAGATACGAAAGTGGTACATTAAATGCACCAGGGATTGCAGGACTAAACCAAGGGATAAAGTATATCTTGCAAAAAGGACAAAGACAAATACTTGAACATGAAAGGACACTTGTGCAGCATTTATTAGAAGGTCTTAAGACAATTCATAAAGTGAAAGTATACGGCACCAAGGATTTATACGAGCGTGTTGGAGTGGTTTCTATCAATATTGCAGATAAGGATTGTGTTGAGGTATGCAATATATTGGATGAAATATATGATATCGCCGTAAGGGGTGGGCTGCATTGCTCGTATTTAGCACATCAAAATTTAGGCACATTAGAAAGAGGAACCATTCGTTTAAGTGTAGGGGCATTTAATACAATAGCAGAAATAGACATGGCGTTAACAGCCATCGAGGATATTGCAAAAAATGAATATCGTTAATCTAAAAAAGGAGATAGCCGCTTTAGCTGTTCAATGTGACGGTGCAGATGATGACGGTTACTAGTAGCCAGTAAAAGGAGTGATTGTGCAAGCACATTTACGCCATTTGTAGGCACAGTTTCAAAGCTTGACAGATAGAGATTTTTTGCTTTTATACAGCTATCAATGCCTTACTGAATATCAGAGGTCATAACATTCTTAATAATTGGCAAATGTCCTAGGAGCAGCTGATTTAAAAGTTCAATTTTAAGTTGTCTTTCCGCAACGTTCCTTCCAGAATATTCTTCAAATAAATTTTATGCACCCAGATGCTAGGGGCTAGTCAGATTAATATGAAAGAAAACATCATGTTTAGTAGCAGTAGTGCAAATGAGGTTTTTAAACTTTTTAGTCTGTATGCTATCGTGCGAAAGGGCAGTAATATCGCCATGGTAAATACAACAACTGAAACTCACCATGCCTAAAGGCAGGTGGTTCTTAGGTATTTAGACTTCTTATATAGACCGAAACCTATATACACTAATCTGGGTCCCTAAGACTTTCACTATCAAGCATTTTAAAAAAC
>SKGK01000196.1 GCA_007117465.1 Clostridia bacterium
ATACCATTAACGCTTCTGTTACAATATCATGTGATTTTTCACCTTTTATATTAACGACAAGCCCCATTCCACATGCATCATGTTCAAACTTCGGATCATAAAGACCCTGTTTAACAGGCAGGCCGTTTTCAAATGATATCTTTGTATATCCCACGTTGTTTCCTCCTTACAAAAATTTTATGCACTGATTTGCTACAAATAAAAAGCGCACCTCAAAAAGTTTTTAAATTACCTTTTCAAGGAACGCCTTTGTTCCAATATTTCTATTACGGCAGAATCAAAAAATACCTGGTAAATAATTTTCATTCGGTTATCGCTTACTTATACTATACCACATATTTTTTATATATACCACCATTTAATACACTA
This sequence comes from Clostridia bacterium, assembly GCA_007117465.1. Taxonomy (GTDB): domain Bacteria; phylum Bacillota; class Clostridia; order SK-Y3; family SK-Y3; genus SKGK01. The sequence goes on from SKGK01000196.1 coordinate 370, forward strand.
TAACGTGAAAAATTAAAAAGAATTTTACAGGCCAAAGATATATGGATTGTCTCCATGCTAATCCGCCGGCATCAATTCCCATCCGTGATCAATGATGCCTGAAATCGATGTCCTGTCAATAGTAAAGACTATTTATAGGACGCTCTGCTTTTGCAGATCTACAGTACTGCTAAAAAGGAACATCTGCGTGCAAAGATGTACAGTTGCTGCTAAATTCGTCTCACTCATTAAGCCAACCTTGCATCATTAAGCAGAACTTGCATCCGACAATCCCATATATCTTTGACCTGTAAAAAAACCAAGCTATTTTTCTCACTTTTCTACTTCAAACAATTCCTGTATCTGTGCTTGCGTCATTTTGGTAAACAGTGTTTGACCTGGCTGAATAACTGCTTCAATAATCTTTTTTTTCTCGTGCTGCAGGTGATAAATTTTCTCTTCAATGGTTCCTTGTGTAATAAGCTTCATTACTTGGACTACATTTTTTTGCCCGATGCGATGCGCACGGTCGGTTGCTTGGTCTTCTACCGCTGGATTCCACCAAGGGTCAAAGTGAATGACCATATCCGCACCCGTAAGGTTAAGACCTGTTCCACCCGCTTTTAAAGAAATCAAGAAAACCTTTCCTTCTCCTCGATTAAACGCTTTTACCCTTTCGCCACGCTGCTCTGTCTTAGTTGCCCCATCTAAATAAAAATAGGGTATCTCTTCTTTTTCTAGATAGGCTCTAATGATACTAAGCATTGAGGTAAACTGTGAAAAAATTAGTATCCGATGACCACTTTCGATGGCCTCTTGTATAATCTCTGCAAGCATGTCCATCTTGCCGCTTCCTCCTTGGTAATTCTCTACAAACAAACCTGGATGGCAGCAAATTTGACGTAGCCTTGTTAACATCGCCAATATTTTTATACGGCTTTTTTCAAAACCTTGCTGGGCTATTTCTTGTGCCACTTTCTCACGCATTTGATGCACATAAGATAAATATAGCTTTTTCTGCTGCTCTGTCATATAAACCGTCATCTTACTTTCTATTTTATCTGGCAATTCTTTTAATACATCTTTTTTCATTCGTCTTAAGATAAACGGCTTTATCTGCTTGCTCAGTGCATCCATTGACTCAGGTACCCCATCTTTTACAATGGGTCTTTCATACATTTTTATAAACTTACTATGGCTAAACAAATATCCTGGCATAATAAAATCAAAGATAGACCAAAGCTCCGTTAGCGTATTTTCAATTGGTGTTCCTGTTAATGCGTAGTATCCTTGGGCTTTAATTTTTTTGACAGATTTTGCATTGAGCGTATTGGGGTTTTTAATGTGCTGCGCTTCATCTAAAAAACAATACTTAAACACCTGTCCACCATAAAGACCAATGTCTCTTCGAATTAAAGGATATGAGGTAATCACAATATCGGCATCTTTCACTTTTTCAAATTGCTGCTTCCTTTCAGATTTGTCTCCCGATATAATGACTGTCTTTATACTATCATCTACAAATTTTTGCACTTCATCTTGCCAGTTATATACCAGTGAAGTAGGTGCAATAACTAGTGAAGGCATCTTTTCATTTTGTTTTTCAGACAGTACAAAAGCAATGACTTGCAGTGTCTTGCCAAGGCCCATGTCATCTGCTAAAATACCCCCTAGCCCATATGCAGCAATTGTCTTAAACCACTTAAATCCAATTTTTTGATAGTCCCTTAAAATCGATTGTAAACTTTGAGGTACCTCAAAATCCATATCCTGCGGTTCACTTACATTTTGCACTAACTGCTTGAAAGCTTGATTGCGTTTAACTTTTGGTATTTTCCCTTCTCTTAATGCGTTATCTATATACATTGCACGAAATTTGGGCAGCTGTATGGTGCTGTCTTTTAACAGTTTGTAGTCAATACCTAAGTTTTCTATGAGGTGGGCTATATTCTGGAGTTCTAGATCTTCTAACGGTATAAAGGAACCATCTTTTAACCGATAATATTTTTTCTTTTTTTGGATAGAAGTAAAAATATCTTCTAGTTCTTCCGCTGGAATATCAGGGTGTTCAAATGAAAATTCTAATAAATCTGATGTCTGGTTTAGCCGTACGCCTGTCGTATAATTTTTTGTATCCCGTACCTTCATCTTTTTAAATGTCTCAGAATAAAACACCTCTGCCTGCGCTTGTAATTTAGGCAGTATATGATACACAAATTCAAAAATTTTATCTTCGCTATGCTGATGCACCTGACCTTCTCTTACGGTAAATTCCGCTTGCTCAAAAGCGGAAAGGATACTTTTTTCTTTTTCGACATCACGTAATAATATACTATCTGCAGCTATATCTAAACTCCGATTTTCAAAAGGGTTAATCATTTGCTCGCCATATCTAAATTCAATACGCGCCGAAATTCCTTTTTCACCTTCATCAAAATAAATATCTGCCTCTAATGCTTCATTTACTATTTTATCTGCTACAGATTGTTCAATGTTTACCTCACTAATTTTTTTAATTTGTGGCAATATTTCTGATACTAATCTTTCTTTTTGTTCCCCCTCAAATTGCACTTCTTCTTGCTTAAACATCGAAAAGGCGTAGAAAAAAGGATATAAATAATGTGCTTGTTTTTCAGGAACACGGTAGATGGTATCTTGATATAAGAAATAGGAGCCATTGCTTGTCATTGGCATTAAATGCTGCACTTCTTTTAATTCAAGCTTAAGCCCTCTCTCACTTTGCCCCATTTCAAAGTGTAGCGGCAGTGTTTCATCTTTAATGCTTATATTGTTTATTCTTCTCCCTTGTATAATGGCATCAAAGGGTCTGTTCTCAAGAATATTCAATAACCGCTGTGCCGCTAAATCAGACAAATACACTTTTTTACCACTAAAAGCATCACCTCTTCCATATCCCGTATTCCCCCACGTATTAAGCATTTTTTCATGCTGATATATCTCTTGCAGTAATTTGATAATATCTAAATCATGTGAATCAAAGGCATGTATCATTGGGTCATAGGTAAACTTCTTCCCAAATTCAAGTGAATTTTGCATAGTCACTGCTTCTATAAAACGCTCCATGCTCTTTACAATATATAGCCTTTCTGTTCCAATGCGAAGTTCGATGTTACTTCGAAATCCAGTAGCCATTCCCCTTTCCAGTTCATAAGTCACTTCAAGATCTACAGGTTGCTTGCTTATTTCTTCTTGAATGTTATCAAAAAAATCAATGATTTGCTGCGCAGCTTGCGACTTGAAACGATGTCTGTCAATATGGTTTCTTGGCATTGAAAATTGTAGCCCCTCCCGACATTCTTTCTGGACTTGTTTTAATACGGCTACGATGTGCTTGCAAGCTCCGGGATACATTGCAAAGGCTCCACATTCACAGCTAGAACTAACTACTGTACCACTAGACGTAAAATTAATATTTACTGTATATACATTCGCACCTGCGACTTCTGCGTTTACTCGCAAAGTTTCCGAATCAAACTCAAAATCAAAAATCCTTCCCCTTTTAAAATATGTCATACCTTTATTATATGTGGATATATATGCCACCTGGTCTTTAATATCCATATCCGTAATCTCAAATGCCTCCATGTTATAGTCACTCTCCTCGTCCAACTGTCCATCTACCTAATCACATAACTATCGCTTTTCTCTTTCAAATTTTCTACTTTCTGCTCCCTACTTTTTCCTGCTCAACTGACCAACTAATAAACTGTATACTATTATAACATATTACGTGTTGTTTTAAACCGTTATTTAATTAAAAAGCACAAAAAAAAGTGGACAATTTAAGGTATTCTGACAATTACATTTCCCCTTGTTTTCGGTTACAATGGTAATATAATCAATTTGTAAAATTAAAAAGGATGATTAAGGTGAAACCAACTCAAAAATTTTATTTTATGGGATATGATTTGCAAGATGAAAATCAGACATATAGCTTGCTTTTTGTATCTGAGAAAGCGACCTCTCTCTTTGAAGCCCTCAAAGAATATGAGGAGCACGAAATTACAAAAAAGAGAAAATGTAAGATTGTGCGCATTTTAGAAGATGAACAATATGGAGGACTATTATGAAATCAATTGTATTTAATGCATCTTTGTTAAAATATATTACGACCATGGCAGCAGGAAGTGTCTATAAAGATTTTTATCATTCTCCGCTGTCATGTACTTCTATACGCGAAGTTCCTACGCCAAAACTTCCCAATGAAAATTGGGTTAAAATAAAAACATTATATGGTGGGATTTGTGGTAGTGATCTGAATCTCATTTTACTGCACGATAGCCCGTCCACTTCACCGTTTGTGTCCTTCCCATTTACAATTGGACATGAAAACCTCGGTGTAATCGCTGAAAAAGGGAAAAACGTTACGGATTTTGATATCGGTGACAAAGTAGTGGCTGATCCTTTGCTTTCATGTGATACGCGTGAAATCTCTACTCCTTGTCTTCAATGTGCAAGCGGTCATTACTCTTTGTGTGAAAATATCACTAAGGGCTGTATTTCGCCAGGTATTAGTATTGGATTTTGCAAAGACACCGGTGGCAGCTGGGGAGAATATTACGTGGCCCATCAGTCCCATTTATATAAAGTACCTAAAAATGTATCGGATGAGCAGGCCATTTTGATTGACCCTATTTGTTCTGCACTACACCCTGTGATCAATAATTTTCCTCAAAACAACGAAAAGGTTTTAGTGATGGGAAGTGGTGTTATCGGACTCCTTACCATCGCTTGTATTCGCGCTTTAGATAGCACATGTGATATTACCCTGCTTGCAAGGCATACTTTCCAAGGAGAAATGGCTTCGCTGTTAGGGGCTAATAAAGTCATCTATACGAGAGATAGTGACTATATTGATGCTTTTGCCGATATTACCGGCGCTTCTTTATATAAGCCGATTATGGGTAAACGCTTTATGCTCGGCGGCTTTGACAAAGTTTTTGACTGTGTGGGCTCTTCTAGCTCTATTGACCACGCTCTAAATCTTACCCGTGCAAAAGGCACCATGGTACTCGTAGGACTTGCAAGCTTTCCTAAAAAAGTAGATTGGACGCCGATATGGTTTAAAGAATTAAAGATAACTGGGTCTATGTATTATAACAACGAAACACTCCCTACGGGTCAAACGGCACCTGCGTATCGTATTGCACTTGATTTGATGAAAGAAGGCAAATTAAATGTGGGCAGCCTCGTCACCCATACATATTCGCTTGATAACTATCGTGAAGCCATCAAGACAGCCATTGATAAGAAAACAAACAAGACTTTTAAGGTTGCTTTTAAATTTTAATATCACTTTTTGTCCGATGCCTAGCCGCCACTAAGACTCCCGCTTCTTCAAGCGTTAAGATAAGTGGCGCTAAGAATTCTTTTTATATCTATCTAATAAATAATCATCAAATAAACCGTCGTTACACTAAAGAAAATCATAATAGTGAAACAAATATTATTAAAACTCAGCTCAATCTCTCGCACACGATGTAATAGCTTAGAATGTGCTACAACTCTTCTATAAACAATTACTCCTATCACTAACGTTAGAAAATAAACGATACTCTTTTTCATATATAAAATAACGTCAATGTCTACCGCCTGATTAAATAACAGCTTAATAAACCATTGTCCATATAATCCACCTACAAAGCAAGCTAAACCAAGCACGACAATTACCGATCGACTATATTTATCAACCACTCCCTCGTGATTCTCGTCCTTTCCAAAAAAGATGGTGATATATTTCATGAAATAAACTACTGTTCCTAGATTAATAAATATGAGAGCATAATCATAAAAGGTTCCTTGCATACCGCTTTGTATGAGGTATTTTGAAATACTTCCATTAAAAAGCGGTGCACCGGTTACTCCTAGTATTGCTAAAATGGAAATGGTTGAGACCACTGGCATTTTACGAAAAACGCCTCGAATTTCACCAATATTGCGCGTATGATATGTATCAATAATAAGTCCCGCTGTTAAAAATAAGGTCGACTTAAAAAATGCATGATTGACAATATGATAAATACCGCCCCAGTAGGCATTTGGGTCATTAAAATTAATGCCTATCATAATAAGTCCAATCTGCGAAATGGTACTATAGGCCAAAATAAGCTTAATATCTGTTTGACAAAGCGCCAAAAATAACCCCACAGTTCCCGTTAAAAATCCTAATATCAAAAAATATTGTGACGTATCAATCACGCCGCTAAACATTTGCTGAATTCGTATAAATAGATAAATGCCGCCTTTTACATATAATCCAGACAAAATAGCTGAGACAATAGAAGGTGCACTTGGCGTCCCATGTGCTTTAGGTAACCAGCTAAATAATGGCATCAATGCCCCCTTTAGCGCTACGGGTGTAATCAGTAGTGCATACGGCAAAATAAGAGAGCGAGGACTCTCCACTAGATGCATTAATTCTTGGATACGATACATATCTAACACACCAAATATTTTATAGATAAATCCAATGCCAAATAAAAACATAATCATCGCAACGATATTTACAAGCAAATACACCATGCCATCATAAATTGCCTGACTATCTTTTTTAAACATAATTAAAATACTGACAATAATCGTACCTACTTCAATGAGTACATAAATATTAAAAAGATCGTTTGATAGAAAAATACCAATTATAAGTGATTGCAATATGACAAAAAGTAGCAAAAAGAGCTTGTTAATATACCTTGTAGTATATGTGAAAATAAGCATGCCTAAAAACAAAATGGTTGTAAGCATCACCATGACACAGGCAAACAAATCCCCTCGAAGTGCAATACCTGCATAATGTTCCCATCCTCCAATATATTCAATCACTTCACCATTTATTTTGACAAATATAAAATTAATAATGGCAGCTGCTACCATGAAAACTTGCAAAATAATAGAAAATAATTTTACCCACTTATTTGTAGACAAATATAATATAACCGCTATTAAAATAGGCATTATAATCAAAAAATATAAATTTATCATCGCTATTAATCCATCCTTTTTTTCATCACTTTTTCCCAGTTGGTAGAGCCATATTTATGATAAAGGGTAATAAACATGGTTAGACTCACTGCCGTTACCGACACCCCTATGACAATAGCGGTAACCATGAGCGCCTGCGGCAAGGGATCTGCCATCGTCCCTTTTATGGCCTCACCTATGGGTGGTACGCTTGTTTTCTGATAATGAATGGTCATGAAAAACAAAATAACCGCTACTTCCATAATCCAAATGGATATCACTGTCTTTACAATATTCCTACGTGAAATAAGTCCATACACACCAATAAAAAATAGAATAATTGCTACGATTTCACCATTTAACCACTCCAAAAAAATCACTCGCTTTCATAAAAAACAAATCTAAAAAATACAATACTAAGACCACAGCAGACTTTAAGTCCAATCAAACTATTCATAATCACTAAATAGTATACATTAAGCGCAGGGTAAACCGCATTTAGTCCTGTCATTAAAAACAGTGTAGGAATAAGAATAATCAATATATAAAATAACTTTTCTACTAGTTGTAGCGACTCTAAACGCATATCATGTATTGGTAGTACCAAGTACTTACTGATAAAAACAGCTGCAAGTACAGCACCCCCTTGAAACCCTCCGCCAGGCGTATTATGACCATTAATAATAATATAAAATCCAAACATAATGATATACGGGTACAAAAGCCCTATCATCTTAGATAAAATCTCCGAACGACTATCACCCATGGTCTTCCCCCCCATGTCTTGAAAAATAAATAATGCCAATCACACTAATAAGGAGCATTAAAGCTTCAAACAATGTATCAAACAATCTATAGTTTAAAAGTATTGCAGCAACAGCATTATAGGCTCCTGTATCTTGAATAAAATTTTCTGTATAATACGTAAACATTTCCACATTAAGCGTAGGTGATGTATAAGCAAATGCCCACAAAAAAATTCCTAGCATCATCAAGCTACCTATAAGTGTTATAACCTTTCTCAACTCATCCGCTCCTTTCCATCCTAATATACAATCACACCACCAACTACTCCATTAGTTCTACCTGCTCTGCTATAAATTGTACATCGTTTAAACCTTTTTTTATCATATATTCTCTCAAACTTTCCATTTGATAATTCTCACGATTCCCATAAACATATACTTTTTCATTTTCACGCCTTACAATTAAATCATACTGATGCACTTTCTTAATGTGTTCTAAACTCTCAAGCGTATAAATCACTTGTGGCTCTAACTCTTTTTTCACACAGAATCGTTCAATACTATCTAAAATATTGCCTCTTATGGCACTAATATAGCTATCATTTATCTCAGCATTGCCCTCATTCGTATAATAAATCGTAAATACTTTATATTTTTGTAGCGCCACAAGATATAAAATCGTTGCTATGGTACTGCCAATAATGGCTTCTGCAATCGCTACATCGGGTGCGCTATATAATAGATAACAAAGAGAACTCACCAGTGAAAAGATAGCCGTATAGATAACCGCTCTTCTTAGCTTAGAAGTATGTACTGCAAAAAGTGCAAATGCAATCATCACAATGAAAAACACCTTTAAGACCATCCTCTTATTCCCCCTTTTTCACCCTATACCCACTCATATAGGCAGAGCGCGCAATCGCATGTGAAGAAAGCGGGTTAATAATAAT
>SKGK01000027.1 GCA_007117465.1 Clostridia bacterium
CATGGTGCCTCCGGGCGGAATCGAACCACCGACACGAGGATTTTCAGTCCTCTGCTCTACCGACTGAGCTACAGAGGCAAATATCAGTTGCATATTTGCGACGACAAAAAATAGTATACGATAAATATTTTAATATGTCAAGAGAAATTTTAAATTTCTCCTTGAATTTTTTCAAAAGGTTCTGTACAATAAGTGGGAGTGCTTTGAGTGTAGTCAGAAAAAAGTATAAAAAATAAATGCATCTCAAATTTTACTAGGCTGCGTCTACTTAATAATTAGAAAAGGGTGATAATATATGCATGTACGTGCTTTTTTAGAAGAAATTAGTGGCTTTCAAGGTGTATCCGGACATGAATATGCGTATGCACAAAGTGTGCAAAAAGCATTGCAAACTTACTGTGACAAAGTACATACCGATAATTTAGGGAATGTGATAGGGGTAAGAGCATCTAATAGACCTAATGCACCTAAAATCATGTTAGCTGCACATATGGATGAGATAGGACTCATGGTAAAAAAAATTGATGATAAAGGATTTATAGCTTTTACAAATATCGGGGGTATTGACCCACGTATATTATTAGCACAGGAGGTTACGGTTCACGGAAAAGAAGATCTATATGGCATTATTGGTGCAAAGCCCCCCCATCTACAAGATAAATCAGAAAGTGACAAGGCCGTTAAAATGGAGGATATGGCGATTGATGTAGGACTTTCAGAGAATCAATTAAGAAAGGTTGTAAGTGTAGGGGATGTGATTACATTTAAAGCTACCCCTGTCTCATTATATAATGACTATATAGCAAGCAAGGCATTAGATGATCGTGCAGGTATAGCAGTAATACTTGAGTGCTTAAAAGAACTTGATAATACCGATATTCCTTTTGATTTATATGCAGTAGCAACTGTGCAAGAAGAGGTAGGGCTGAGAGGTGCGGTTGTAAGTAGTTATGCTATTAATCCTGATATAGGTATTGTCATTGATGTTTGTCATGGCGATACACCTGATGGACCAAAAGAAGAGGCGTATCAAACAGGCAAAGGAGCCGTAATCACCATTGGTCCTAACATTCATCCTCAATTAGTTGCTAAGCTAAAACAGGTCGCCAAAGAATATCATGTGCCTTATCAGATAGATGTTGAACCAGGCAGGACAGGAACAGATGCGTGGGCAATACAGGTAAGTCGCTCAGGCATACCAACGCTTCTTTTGTCTTTTCCGCTTCGGTATATGCATACCACGATTGAAACGCTTTGCTATCATGATGTTGTAAGCACGGGGAAATTATTAGCCTTTTTTATAAAAACACTTGACCAGGACTTGGAGGCGGTATTATTATGTTGAAAAAATTAACCGAGGAAATTGGAATATCAGGAAATGAAAAGAAAGTGCGGGATATCATTAAACAGGAGATATCCTCATATTGTACATCGGTTACAGTTGATCGATTAGGCAACTTGATTGCATACAAAAAAGGAACAGATGCCACCATTAGCAAAAAACTAATGTTAAGTGCTCATATGGACGAAGTAGGGTTAATGGTAACCAATATAACCGATAGCGGTTTTATAAAGTTTAAGTCTGTAGGGGGGATAGATCCTCGTATTTTGCTTTCTAAAAGCGTGTTTGTTGGTGAAAAAAAGATGCCAGGGATTATAGGCATTAAAGCTATCCACTTACAAAAACCAGCAGAGCGAAAAAATGCTGTGAAAATGGCGGATATGTATATTGATATCGGCGCAAAGTCTAAAGAAGAAGCCCAGCAAAAAGTATCGTTAGGAGATGCTATTGGATTTAATAGTCGCTATACTTATTTTGGGAATAACTTTATAAAAGCCAAAGCACTAGACGACCGCGTTGGATGTGCGATACTGATAGAAATGTTAAAAAATACTTATCTATTTGATTTATATGCGTGTTTTACTGTTCAGGAAGAAGTAGGTCTAAGAGGTAGTAAAGTATGTGCGTATAACATTGCGCCCGATATGGCACTAGTGCTAGAAGGGACAACTTGTTCGGATGTGCCAGGGGTAAAGGAACATTTGCATGCAACGACAATGGGCGAGGGGCCTGCAATATCTATTATGGATCGCGCTTCTTATTCGGATAAGACATTATCACGTCTTTTATATACATTAGCAAAGGACAATGATATAAAGGTGCAGTACAAACGAACAACATTTGGGGGCAATGATGCAGGCGAAATTCATACAAGTCGTGAAGGTGTTCCCACAGCTGTCATTTCTGTGCCTTGCCGGTATATTCATTCGCCTGTTTCGGTAATGCAATTGGAAGATTATAAAAATTGTGAAAAGCTAGTGCAGATGTTTTTAGTGTACGTTGAGAATAACCCTAAACTATGGGAAAGCTGGAATAACAGGGAGGAAGTGTGAGGATGAAATTATTAAAAGAATTAACAACATGTTATGGTCCCTCAGGAAATGAAACACACATCAGGGAGCTTATTATTAAAAACATCAAAGAGCATGTAGATGAGATACAAGTAGATGTACTAGGGAATCTTATTGCACGCAAAAAAGGCACGGGTAAAAAGATGATGTTTGCAGCACATATGGATGAGATTGGGCTAATTGTTACCTATATCGATGAAAAAGGGTTTATCCGTTTTTCGAATATTGGTGGTGTTTCGCCTCAGCGCTCACTATATCAAAGAGTTATGTTTGAAAACGGTATTACAGGTATCATAAGTTACGAACAAAAGCACGAAGATATGCAAAAACTAAAGTTAGACCATTTGTATATTGATATTGGTGCAAAAAATAAAGAAGAGGCCGAAAGGTTTGTGAAAATTGGTGATGCTGCGTGTTTTAAAGGTGAGTTTATTTGTCAAATGAATCGCGTAATATCTAAAGCGTTAGATAATCGCATTGGATGCTATCTACTGATTGAAGCAATCAAGCAGATTAAAGACCATACGCTTGATTTATATTTTGTATTTACGGTACAAGAAGAAATAGGGCTTCGTGGGGCTAAGACATCCGCCTTTACGGTTTATCCTGATTATGCCATCGCTGTAGATGTAACGCTCACAGGTGATACACCTAATGCGCCTACCATGGCAATTGAAATTGGTAAAGGACCTGCCATTAAAATCAAAGATGCGATGGTCATTACGCACCCAATTGTTCGCAAAATGTTAGAAGATACAGCAAAAAAGCATTGTATTCCCTATCAATATGAAGTGCTTGAAAAAGGTGGTACAGATGTAGGTGCTGTTCACATAACAAAAGGCGGCGTTCCTTCTGGGGCGATTTCTATTCCTACCCGTTACGTTCACTCTACTGGTGAAGTGGTTGATATGCAAGATGTTGAAAATAGCATTAAATTAATCACAAAAATAATTTCATAAAAATTACGCTTTTCTTTTTAATCAAAATGTAGTATGATATTACATGTATGGAAGCCGAAGGCTTAGAGTGAAATGGGGAGAGTGAAATCTATGTATTGGTCAGAAAAGCAAGAATGTATGTCAAGGCAGGAAATTGAACAGACGCAATTGGCCTGTCTAAATAAAACCATTGAAAGAGTATATTATAACGTACCTTTTTATAAAGAGCGTTTAGATAGTGTCAATCTTCATCCAGAAAAAATTAATTCTCTTTCAGATTTGCAGGAAGTACCTTTTACCACAAAAGAAGATATTCGCAAGCATTATCCATACGGACTTTTTGCAGCGCCCATGAAAAAAATTGTCAGGGTACACGCATCTTCTGGTACGACAGGAAAGCCTACGGTCGTAGGATATACGAAAAACGATATTAACACATGGGCAAATTTAGTGGCACGTATTGTGATGATGGCAGGAGGAACCGAAGACGATGTGGCGCAAGTTGCTTTTGGATATGGGCTCTTTACCGGTGCTTTCGGTTTGCATTACGGGCTAGAGAAAATCGGTACTACTGTTGTCCCTATCTCTAGTGGAAATACCGAAAAGCAAGTCATGCTGATGAAAGATTTTGGGACTACCTTATTAGTCAGCACGCCTTCTTATGCACTGTATATAGCAGAAGTAGCCCAGGAAATGGGTCTTAGTAAAGAGGATCTTAACCTACGCATAGGATTATTCGGTGCAGAAGGATCAACAGAAGAGATGAGAATTGAACTAGAAGAAAGGTTAGGGATCATTGCAACCGAAAACTACGGATTAAGTGAAATCATAGGACCAGGAGTATCCGGAGAGTGTACATTTAAAACGGGGATGCATATTGCAGAGGATCATTTTATTCCAGAGATTATTGACCCTGATACAGGGAAAGTGCTTCCGTGGGGCGAAAAAGGAGAACTCGTCATTACCACCATTACAAAAGAAGGATTTCCGCTCTTGCGCTACAGGACAAAAGATATTACATCTCTTACCATTGATCGCTGCGAGTGTGGCAGAACCATGGCAAGAATGGCAAAAGTACAAGGAAGAACAGATGATATGCTAATTATCAAAGGTGTGAATGTCTTTCCTTCTCAGATCGAGAGTGTACTAATCGGAATGGAGCACATTGGTCCTCATTATCAGATGATTGTGAAGAAAAAAGGATATTTTGATACATTAGAAGTACATGTAGAGTTAATCGCTGGTAAGATGCTAGAAAAGTTCAGTGAACTTGAAAAACTAGAAGGAGAGATATATCACAAACTAAGAAGCATCTTAGGGCTTGATGCAAAAGTAAAATTAGTAGAGCCAAAAAGTATTGAACGTTCAACTGGAAAAGCAAAAAGAGTAATAGACTTACGTAAGTAAGTTATATTTTAATATTAATAATAAGGGAGGGCGTTACATTGAAATGCTGGAATCCAACATGTGAGTGTATGTCGCGTGACGAGATGAGTTCTTTGCAGTCAGAGAGACTTATAAACACGGTAAAAAGAGTGTACTATAATGTACCTTTTTACCGCAATAAGATGCAACAGGCAGGATTAGTGCCAGAGGATATTAAGACAGTAGAAGACTTGAAAAAACTACCTTTTACGTACAAACAAGATTTAAGGGATAACTATCCGTATGGGCTGTTTGCAACACCTATGTCTGAGATTGTGCGTATCCACGCTTCATCAGGTACAACAGGTAAGCAGACAGTGGTAGGATATACACGAAAGGATATTGCAACATGGTCTGAAGTAATGGCAAGAACACTTGCGGCAGCAGGTGCTACTAAAGATTCATTTATCCAAGTAGCGTATGGATACGGACTGTTCACAGGTGGATTAGGGGTGCATTATGGAGCCGAGAGAGTAGGGGCTTCGGTTATTCCTATTTCAGGAGGTAATACTAGTCGTCAAATCCAAATCATGAAAGATTTTGGTACTAATATATTGGCGTGTACCCCATCTTATGCACTCTTTTTAGCTGAGACGTTAGACGAGATGGGCATTGATAAAAATGAACTTAAGCTAAGAGCGGGTGTATTTGGTGCCGAACCATGGTCTGATAATATGCGGAAAGAAATTGAAAATAAGCTGGGCATTTTAGCGTTAGATATATATGGGCTCAGTGAAGTAATAGGGCCTGGTGTTGCGTATGAATGCGAAGAGCAACATGGAATGCATATTCCAGAAGATCATTTTATTCCTGAGATTATCAATCCAAAGACTGGCGAAGTGATGCCGCCTGGCGAAAAGGGTGAGCTTGTATTCACAACGGTTACCAAGGAAGGTTTACCCCTTATTCGTTACAGAACAAGAGATATATCTGCACTTACATATGGTACATGTGGTTGCGGACGTACACTAGTCAAAATGGAACGCGTATCAGGTAGAACCGACGATATGCTTATTATTCGTGGGGTAAATGTATTCCCATCCCAGATTGAAAGTGTGCTTTTGGAAATCGGAGAAACGGCCCCACATTATCTACTCATTGTAGATCGTATTGGCACGCTAGATACATTAGAAGTGCAGGTAGAAATGTCTGATAAACTTTTTTCTGATGAAGTCAAAAAGTTAGAGCTACTTGAGAAGAAAATAAAAGATAAAATTGAAAGTACGTTAGGTGTCTCTGCTAAGATTCGTTTGGTAGAACCTAAGACCATTGCACGCAGCGAAGGTAAAGCGCAGCGTGTAATTGATAAAAGAAAGCTTTGAAAAAAGAAGAAAGTATCTCAGTTGGTCAGGAAAGTAAAATATAATTTTTTAGGAGGTAAGAGTATGTTGGTAAAGCAAATTTCCGTATTTTTAGAAAATAAGTCAGGCAGGCTTGCAGAAGTGACAGATATTCTGGGGAAACAAGATATTGATATAAGCGCACTGTCTATTGCAGATACGACAGATTTTGGTATTCTCAGATTAATTGTTAACAAGCCGGAGCAAGCGGAAGAGGAACTAAAAAAAGAAGGTTTTACAGTAAGCTGTACCGATGTCATCGCAATTTCTGTTGTAGATGAACCTGGTGGCTTAGCGGAAGCACTTAAAACGTTAGAAAGCGTTTCTGTTGGCATTGAGTATATGTATGCTTTTGTAGGAAAATCTACTAGCGAAGCACTGGTTATTCTAAGGGTAGAACAGCCAGAAAAAGCAGCTGAGGCGCTCGATAAAAATAACATACGGGTGCTCCCAGCAGAGAGAATATATAAACTCTAAAAAATGAAAAAACTTGGCTTAAAGAGCGTTTGCGCTTTTATAAGCCAAGTTTTTTATTGCCTTTGTTTTCCATAATGCTGTATGCTGATTTATAAAAGCATTTTAGAACTCAAATTAATAGAAAAATTTTATACGCTCCTAGGCAAGAAACTATACAAAGTATTATGTTACTTTGTATAGTTATCAAAATATCCTTGAATATATACAATAGGCGTCCCTTTATCACCACTTCCAGAAGTTAAATCGCAAAGTGAACCAATAAGGTCAGGAAGTTTTCTAGGCGTAGTTCCTTGCGCTTCCATTGCACCTGTAAGATCAGATGATTTTGTCTTAATATATTCAGAGATTGCATTTTTAAGCGCATTACCTTTTAAATCGGCAAAGTTATTATCTGCAAGGTATTTAAGTTTAACTTCATTAGGAGTTCCTTCAAGTCCTGCTGTATAAGCAGGGGATACAACAGGGTCAGCAAGTTCCCATATTTTCCCTACCGGGTCTTTAAAAGCCCCATCTCCATACACCATTACTTCTACTTTTTTTCTAGTTGCTTCTTTAAGTTTGTTTTGAATATTATCAACGATGCGTTGACAATTGCGTGGAAATAATTTAACACGCTCTTCTGTTGATTTATTAGAGCCTAAAAGACCATAGTCTTCATTATAGCCACTGCCGTCAACAGAACTTGATAAGATATCATCTAGACCAAACACTTTATTATCACCATTGGCTTTTAATAGTTTTTTTGTTCTAAATCTAGTGTGAATATCACAAGCAAGTACACTTTTAGTATACGATAAAATGGTTTTTGTGTTATTTGAAAAGATGATTTCACATTCAATACCATATTCTTGTACTAGCGATTTATAATAATCAATATAATCAACCCCTGTAAAGGTATGTTTGTTATATCCAAAATATTGTCTAAATTGTACTTCGGTTAATACATCTGTCCAAGGATTAACTCCTTTTTCGTCAAGCTGATCTATATCTACTAAGTGATTGCCTACCTCATCAGATGGATAGCTTAGCATCAAAACGATTTTTTTCGCTCCCTTTGCTATGCCGCGTAGGCAAATCGCAAAACGATTACGACTTAAAATAGGGAAGATAACCCCAATCGTATCTTCGCCAAACTTTGAATTTACATCTTTTGCAATTGCATCAATGCTTGCATAATTTCCTTGGGCTCTTGCAACGACAGATTCTGTGATTGCAACAACATCTTTATCTTGAACAGAAAAGCCCTCATTCTTTGAAGCTTGCAACACGCAATCTACAACCATCTGTTCGATATTATCTCCTTGATTAAAAATAGGCGCACGAAGACCTCGAACGATAGTACCTACCATTCTTTCCATTATAACCTCTCCTTACATTGTAGTATAAGTTTAATAAAATTTATTGTATTACACTTTACTATACATCATTTTTAGGGTGCAAGTCAAATATTACGAAAAATTCTCAGTGAAAAGCATAAAACAAAAATTTATCAAAAATGATTGAAAAGTAGTAGCTGGCATGGTAAAATATTAAACAAACAATCTAAACTCTTGTTGAAATAGTGCTTTTTGAATCTAATAAAAAATGCACGTGGAATTTAATTATGATTAGATTTCATCATAACATGTAGTAAGCAAAAAAAATGTGCTTAAGTGGCACGAAAAAAGGATAGGTGAAAGAATATGAAAAAGTTTATTGTTGTACTGATGTTAATCTTTCTT
This sequence comes from Clostridia bacterium, assembly GCA_007117465.1. Classification (GTDB taxonomy): domain Bacteria; phylum Bacillota; class Clostridia; order SK-Y3; family SK-Y3; genus SKGK01. The sequence goes on from SKGK01000027.1 coordinate 8,314, forward strand.
GTGGGTTGTTCTCAAGAAAACAGTAGCAGATTTCCAACTTATTTAGAGAATCTTTTTGTTGAAGAGTGGTCGACACCGGGACTTGCTTTGTCGGATGGCAGTGAATACATTCCGCCAAGTCCTAATGAAACCACAGGCAAAAGATGGAATGTTTTAGATTTTGGGGCGAAACCCGGAGATTCAGAATTTGATAATGCTGAGATTTTTCAAAAGGCAATAGATGCAGCAGAGCCAGGCGATGAAATATTTATACCAGAAGGAGAATACTTTTTAAATAGTGGAAAACGTTCAACGCCCTATTTTACACATGTCTTACTAAAGAGCCAAGTCAATATAATTGGTGAAGGTATGGATAAGACGATTTTGATTTCAAATTTTGATGGGCGCACAAATGACAGGCATAATACAACTGTTTTCTTAGCAAACTCTCAGTCTGAAATTGTGATATCTGATTTGACGATCACAGCCAACACGGATGACTCTAAACTGCCAGACCCTAATGTTTCAAATATGAATACATTTGTTGAAACATCACCGGTATATGGTATAACGGTAGATAATACGAAGCCAACAGAAGCACATGGGAATGTTCAGATTCAAAGAGTTTTAATAGAGAAGTTTCATAGAATGGGTATTCGAGTAAGAGCGGTTAGAGATGTTAGAATATCGGAATGTGTGATTCAAAAAGCCATGGACCTTGGGACAGGAGG